>CAZGRF010000577.1:0-2733 GCA_964527825.1 uncultured Pirellulales bacterium | reverse complement strand
CCGCCTGAATGCTGCCGGGATTGATGAAGCCGTAACCCCAGCCCTTGGCAATGGCCTGCTCCATCCAGGATGGTCCGCCTCGTCCACCGCCGAAGCCGCCGAAGCCACGTCGCCCACCGCCAAAGAAGAACCCGAATTCAAGCATCATCGGCACCGGTTCCTTGGCGCCGGCCGGAACCGTGAAGTTCGCCTGAATGTCGACCGTGATCTCGGGGCATGCCGAATTGTCGACATGGCCAACCAGCGTCTTGGTGACCGTTGGGATTCCGGCGCTGTTGCCATCGGTCGTCTCTGTCACTTCCCAGGTCACCTTCGGCACGTCCGGAGGAATGCGGCCATAGACCTCACGCTCGAAGTCCTCGAGGATTTCCGCGCGGCGTTTGGGCCATTGCGCCGCACTGGTCACCTTGGTTCCGTCCTTCATCGTGAGGACGTCCGGCATGCTGTCCTTGTATGGATTGGCGGTCGCTTCGTCGAAGGTGCTTTGGTTGTTGGGATTCGCACCGGGACGCAACTGCTTGATTCCCAGTTGGTCCATCATATTCTGGTGGTCGTTGTACCCATCCTGGGCATCCTGCCCGCGACGGGCCGCCTGTGCAGCGGAGGCCGGCAAGGCTACCGCTATCACCAAGAACGCCACAACGATTGAACTTGCATTCAGATGCTTCAAACGGTCGGACATGGTCTTCTCCTTCTAATTTGTCGCACCTCACTGGAGACAGTCATCGTCGTCTCCGTGCCGGATAGCACGGTCGCCTCCGCGACGAGATGGACGGTTCAGGAGCCGCCCAGGTCTCCTCTTGAAAGGCCCAGACTTGCGTTGCAGGAACACAGAGAGCAATCAGGCAAAAGCATAACACAAAGGGCCGCAGAGCGATAGCCCCAGCCGGAAACAGCCTTGGAAAGGCCCCATTCCGTCCTCGCGTCCGCGCCGGCTTCCTTGAACTGCGTGACAGACCCTTGTGGACCTGCAATGCCTCTTCGGCAGCGCGGCGGTCTTCTTCGGGTTGGTCCCGAGCCAGTGCAGCGGACCGGGAGCATGTGGCGTCCTCGGGGTCAGGATGCTTCCACGGGCTTGAGGATGCGGCTATAATCGGGCAGGCTGTCAGCCAGTTGGACGTGACCGGAAGAAGGAAGGATATGGGTTTACCTGTAGTCGCGATTGTGGGTCGGCCAAACGTAGGCAAGAGCAGTCTGCTCAATGCGCTGGCCGGAGAGATGATTAGCATCGTCGAGCCGACGGCGGGCGTTACGCGCGACCGGGTCAGCACGTTCATCAGCCGCCCGACGCCGGGAGCCGAAGGCGAGCGGTACTTCGAGCTGGTCGATACCGGCGGCTACGGCATCGTCGATTCCGACGAGCTGAGCGGGCACATCGAGGGGCAAATCTTCCAGGCCATCGCGGCCGCGACCCTCATCATCTTCATGGTCGATATTCGCGACGGGCTGACGCTGCTGGATGAGAAGATCGCGCGACTGTTGCGTAAAGGCAATCTGGACGTCATCGGGGTGGCGAACAAGGCCGACAGTGCGAAGATGTTTCCGGCGGCCGGGGAGTTCACACGGCTGGGTTTCGGCGAGTTCCTGTGCATCTCAGCGGAGAACAACCTCAACAAATCCGTGCTGCTCGACCGGATCTTCGAGCGGCTCCAGCATAGGGAGACAGGCGCGCCGCCGGAGCCGGTCATGAAGATCGCGATGGTGGGCAAGCGCAACGCGGGAAAGAGCTCGATGGTCAATGCCATCGCCGGCTCGGAGCGCGTGATCGTCAGCGAGATTCCCGGCACGACGCGCGACTCGGTGGACGTGCGGATCGAGAAGGACGGCAAGACGCTCATCGTGATCGACACGGCCGGCGTCCGCAAGAAGGGTAAGATGGCGGACGACATCGAGTTCTACAGCTCCGTCCGGGTGACACGGTCCATTCAGCGGGCCGACGTCGTTTGGTTCCTGGTCGATGCGACGGTGCCGCTGTCTCAGGTGGACAAGAAGCTGGCTCGGCAGATCGCCGAGGAGTGCAAGAGCTGCATCATCGTCGTCAACAAGTGGGACCTGGCCAAGGACGTGGCCGCTACGGGCGATTACGAGGAATACCTGACGGCGAAGCTGCCCGTGCTGAAGTATGCCCCAATCGCCGTCACCACCGCCACGGCCGGCAAGAACGTTCAGGCGGTGCTGGACCTGTCGGCGGAACTGTTCAAACAAGCCACGCTGCGGATCGGCACGGGCCGGCTCAACAAGGCCTTCGAGACGATCCGGGACGAGCGCACCGGCGCCAAGCGAAGCGGCTCGACATGGCCCAGAATCTACTACGCGACCCAGATCGCCACCAATCCGGTCACGATCCTGATGTTCGTCAACAACCCCAAGCTTTTCGACGAGAACTATCTGCGCTACATCGCCAACCGGCTCCAGACCCTGCTGCCGATCGCAGAGGTGCCGATTCGCCTGTTCGTGCGTTCGCACCGCAGCGAGGCCTCCTCGAAGAAGAAGAAGCCCCGAACGACGCGTTCGTAGCGGTCCAGTCCCGACGCGCAGCGAGATCGGGCGTTTCTGCCGGCATGCTTTGCCCGGCCGCCCTCGAAACCCATCCGTCCCCCGAGAGAGCGCCGGACATCTCTAATTCTCTGACCGCCCGATGTTTAGCGTCTGTACAACAAAGCTGGATTTTCCTTATATTTCTGTTGACATGGAGATATGGTCAATATACCATATACCTGACGTTCGCGACGC
>CAZGRF010000576.1:0-2733 GCA_964527825.1 uncultured Pirellulales bacterium | reverse complement strand
CGCGCGAGAAGCCCCGAGACTTTGCCGCTCGGCCATTGCGGCGGAAGCGCAGGAAGCAATTCGATCTGCGCCGGCTTGCCGGCACGCGGGGCTACGGATTGAACAAGCGTTTCTGCGATGCCGGCGGTGCCGCCGAAATTGCCGTCGATCTGGAACGGCGGGTGAGCGTCAAAGAGATTGTTGTAGACACCCGAGCCGCCGCCTCGGCCACCTCGGCCACCCTGAGCGTCGTTGAGGAGGTTCTGGACGATTCTGTAGGCACGGGCCCCGTCGTGCAGACGAGCCCAGAGATTGAGTCGCCAACCCAGACCCCAGCCAGTGGCGTTATCGCCGCGGTGATCGAGGGAGACCCGGACGGCCGCTGCAAGTGCCTTGTCGTCTTTATAGGAAATATCCTCGCCGGGATACAAGCCGTACAGATGCGAAACGTGGCGGTTGTGTTGGTCGCGAATCTTGAAGTCCCAGTCTTCTAACCATTCCTGCAACTGGCCGCCGGAGCCGATTTGATTAGGCGCCAGCCGGGCGCGGGTATCTGCGAGCTTCTTGCGGAAGTCGGCATCGACGTTGAGTGTTTCGCCGGCTTCGATGCAATGAGAAAGAAGATCTCGGAGAATCTGCTGGTCACAGGTGGGGCCGGCAACCACGGATTGACCGCTGATATGCGGAACTTCCGGCGAGAGGCTGGGGCTTGTCACCAGCCACTTGTGCTTGGGTTCTTCGACCAGCGTATCCAGGAAGAATTCCGCTGCGTCTTTCATCGCCGGATACAACCGCTTGAGGAACGCCTGGTCCCGCGTGAACTCGTAATGGTCCCACAGGGTATTGCAGAGCCATGCGCCTCCACAGGGCCACATGCCAAACTGTGGTCCATCGATGGGGGCGGTGGCACGCCAGCCGTCCGTGTTGTGATGCGCGACCCAGCCGCGGGCGCCATACAGGGTCTTGGCGGTCTTGGCGCCGGTGACTTGGAGGTCTTCAACCATGGCCATCAGCGGCTCAACGCACTCGCCCAGATTCGTGTTGTTGACGGGCCAGTAGTTCATCTCGGTGTTGATGTTGATGGTGAACTTGCTGCCCCAGGAGGGATTGGTGTCGCTGTTCCAGATGCCCTGCAGGTTCGCGGGCTGCCCGCCGGGACGGGAACTCCCGATCAACAGGAAACGACCATACTGGAAGTAGAGGGTGACCAGTGCCGGATCGTTGCTGTTGGGGAAGTTCCGGATTCGCTCGTCGGTGGGGAGTTTGGCGTCCTCATTGGCGCCGAGGTCGAGTGACACGCGTTCGAAAAGCCCTTGATAGTCGGCGAGATGGTCCTTTCGAAGAGCGTCATAACCCCTGGCCACCGCCTTGTCGATGATGGCGGCTGCCAGCGCATCGGGATCGCCGGTGACATCATCGTATTTCTTATAGCTGGTTGCCGAAGCGACCAGGATGACGGCGCTGTCGGCCCCTTCCAGAGAATACTCGCTGGTGCTCTGATTGTTGACAGCAGCACGGCGACCGAAGCCGCGACCACCGCGACCGCCGGTTTCCGCGGGCGGCGCAGGAGCCGGGATCTCGCGGGTGCCCCTGGACAAGGTTCCGCCGGTGTGCAGGATTCTGGCGCGGGCCTGGAACTTGAGCGCGCCGGCGATGCCCGAGGCAGAACGGTTCGTGCCGTTAAGTATAAAGGTATCGTCGGTGCCGGCGCTATTGACGATGTCCTGGCCGGTCTGCATCGAGAGCTTGAAGTTGATCTGTCCGGGTTTGCTGGCGGTCAGACGCAGGACAATGACATTGTCCGGGTAGCTCGCGAACAGCTCACGCGTGAACGTGGTGCCCTCGGAGGTGAACTGGACGCGGGTCGTGGCCGTGCGGAGATTGAGCTCACGCCTGTAGTCCTCGGCAGTCTCCACCTTCGGAAAGGTCAGCAGGATGTCGCCGACAGGTTGGTAAGGAAGCTGACTGATGGGATTGGCCATCATGCGCTGCCCGATGAGCCTCTCAGCTTCACGGTATTGGCCGTCAAAAAGGAGCTGCCTGACCTGAGGCAGCGCCTCCGGCCCCCTGGGATTGTCGGGAGTGTATGGACCGCCGGCCCATAGAGAGTCCTCGTTGAGGCAGATGACCTCGGAATCGATGCCGCCGAACATCATCGCGCCCTGTTTGCCATTGCCTACGGGCAAGGCGCTGGTCCAAGCCGTGGCAGGCTGGCGATACCAAAGGCTGAGTGGTTCCGCTGGCGGCGACGCTTCGCCCGTAAGGGTACCGGTGAACGCCGGCAGGGATGTGGCGGCATAATTGACCCCGGCCCCAAGAACAGCAACGCCCACACACACGACAAACCAAAAACATCTGGACATTAGGTAGCGTGACATACGACACTCCTGATTTCTCACTGACAATGTGTACTTTGACATGCTCCAGTCCCGCGATTGGCCATGTCATCTTCCGTGATTTGTGCGATGTGCACAGCCAATCGACGAGTGTACACGCCTTATTCTGTCAATTGCTGGCCCTCTTGCCTGGATGGTCGTGCTCTTGAGATCCTCCTAAGAGATATCCACGAGTCTGCCTGGCCTTATTGGGCAGGGGACGATGGACGAGCACCGCCATGCTGAAGAATAACCTATCAGGAGCACAAGAGAAACCCCCTATTTCCTATTCTGTGGCGGTCGGCCCCAGGAAGGGATCGCCCAAGAGCACCCAGGAATAGTCCGCGCGTCCGGAGCAGGTGGCGACCAGCGTCAGGAA
>CAZGRF010000575.1:0-2735 GCA_964527825.1 uncultured Pirellulales bacterium | reverse complement strand
CGCGACCTTGACGTTTCTGGGGCGAACGGCAATGCGTTCAGAATCGTACTTCGCCAAAGTGTATTGAATGTTTTGGACTTTTCGATCATCCTGATATTCAGGGAAAAAGACGGTAACGAGTTTCGACTGTGTCGGTACAATGGAAAGCACCCATCGGAACACACAAACAGGCTGGAGAAGCCCAAGGGCGGCGAAAACGCCTGTTTCCGGAATCAATTCCACATTCACATGGCCACGGAGCGTTACCAACAGCAAGGGTTTGAAATCGATGGATATGCTGAAGTGACAAGGAGATACTCTTCGTTTGACTCTGCTCTGAAGGAGTTTCTTGGAGCAAACGGTTTCGTGCTACCCGAAGAACACTTGCCTCTTTTCGATGGCCAGGGAGGTTCCAAATGAACCTTGTTGAACTGCGCGAAGAACTCAGACGAAAGGTATGCGACGAGGTTGACATTGAAGATCAGGGCCTGCAGCGGTACGTGGTCTACACGCCTTTCATGTTCGACGATGGGGATCACTTCGTCGTCGTCCTGAGGCACGAGCCGAACGGCCGGTGGGTCCTCACGGATGAGGGGCATACCTTCATGCACGTGAGCTACGACAACCTAGATGTCTCACACGGTAATCGGAAGAGCATCATCGACCAGACGCTCCTCAGTTTCGCCATGGTTAACGACTCGGGCGAACTCAGGCTTGATGTCCCTGACGGCGCGTTTGGCGATGCGCTTTTCTCCTTCTTACAAGGTCTCACCAAGATTACCGACATACGGTTCTTGACTCGGGAGCGCGCCAGATCAACATTCATGGAGGACTTCCGTGAGCTCATGAAGGAGAAAATACCCAGCCGGAGGCTGGCTCTTGACTACACAGACCCGGACCATGACCAGAAACAACTCTATCCCGTCGATTGCCGGGTCAATGGGACCGGACGTCCACTGTTCATTTTTGCAGTCAATAACGATCTCAAGTGCTCGGCGGCCCACACGACGATTCTTCAGTTTGAGAAGTGGGGACGAAAGTTCAGCAGCATGGCTATTTTCGAGGATCAGACGCAGATCAACCGAAACATTCTCGCACGCTTCTCGGACGCGGTTGGCAAGCAGTTCTCAGACCTTGGCGACCGCGGCAGAATCGACAGCTATCTTGACGAGGCCGTGAATCCGCCCTCGAGTTGATCCAGACAGCAGCAGGCTGAGGAACGGCCATGGGGTTGTCTATCCCTTGGCTCGGCTGAGGTAGGAGCCGTCGGTGGTGCTGATGCGGACGACGTCGCCGACGTTGATGAAAGGCGGGACGCGGGTGCGCAGGCCGGTTTCGAGGACGGCGTCTTTCATCTGGTTCGTCGCAGTCGCGCCCTTGATGCCGGGATCGCACTCGGTGACCTCCAGCTCCACGGTGTTGGGCAGCTCAAGGCTGACGATGTTGCCGCTGTGAACGAGCGTCGTCACGACGGTGTTGGGCTTGCAGAACTTGATCGCGTCGCCGATGAGGTCGTCGGAGACCGTCACCTGGTCGTAGGTCTTGGTGTCCATGAGGATGTGGCCGGTGTTGTCGGAGTAGAGATACTCCATATCGCGGCGGTCGAGAAAGGCTTGGTCCACGTCCTCGGTCGAGCGCAGACGCTTCTCCAGCATGGCACCGTCGGAGAGCCGGCGCAGCTTGGCCTGGACGAAGGCCCGCAGGTTGCCCGGCGTTACATGGGTGGCTTGCACGCAAACGCACAACTGATTGTCCATCGTAAAGGCCATGCCCGGCCGCATGTCACTTGCTTTCACAGCAGCATCCTCAGAAAAACCGCGATTTCACTTCCAGGCTCGACACCCCAAGTCCGAAGCCGCCCGCGGAAGTCATCCGGCCTCCCGCCTCCGACCTGAGGACGCCTTTCATACCCACTACCGCAGCGTTCGTCAAGTGAGATATCAGAGTCCCGCATCGTGTGGACCGGCTGCGACTGTTTCCAGGGTGCGATTGAAGGACTCGGGCAAAGGCGCCTCCAGGGAGAGAGTGCGGCCGGAGGGCAGGGACACACTCAGACGCCAGGCGTGCAGCATGAGCCGGTTGAAGCCTTGCTGGATTGCCCTATCGCCGTAGAGTGGATCGCCGACAATGGGGTGGCCGAGGTGGTAGAAGTGCACGCGGATCTGGTGGCGCCGGCCGGTGCGAGGGTAGACGGCGACGAACGTGAAGGCGCCGAACCGATGACGAACCTCGAACTCGGTCAGGCTGGACTTGCCTCGCTCAGCATCGACCGCGACCCGGCCCGAGCCGAACTGCCGCAGAGAGCGGTCGATCGTGCCCCGGTCGTCCGCGGCGGTCCCGTGGCACAAGGCCAAATACGTCTTGGCCACGGTCCGGCTCTCGAACTGCCGGCACAGCCACCGGTGGATGCCGGCGTTCCTGGCGAAGATGACCAAGCCGCTGGTTTCCTTGTCGATCCGGTGGACGACAAAGAGCTTCTCGTCCCTTTCGCCCGAGAGAATCTCGAACAGCGAGCCGCCCGTCGCGCGCCGCTCGGGAATCGCCGCCAATCCCTCGGGCTTGGCCACAGCGACTATGTCGTCGTCTTCAAAAAGGATAGGAAACACAGCCCCATACCGCCTGCCGAGTTGCTGAACTGGGCCCGACCGCTGCCTTACTATACTTTTCGGCCAAAAAGTATGATAAGCTCCCGGCATGTTATACGAAAGTATAATAAGATATCCGCTCGTATGAGCAGCAACCGCTTCTTCGTCACG
>CAZGRF010000574.1:0-2737 GCA_964527825.1 uncultured Pirellulales bacterium | reverse complement strand
CTCTTTGAGGATGACCTGCTCGCCTTTGGATGTCTTGCGGGCGACGTGTTCCTGCTCGGACTGAAAACCGCCGTAGACCGGCCCTTCCGTTGTAGAAAGGTACTTGACGAAACGCACGGTGCCGGTGCCGTCGCCAACGTTCCAGAAATCGACCATCTTGCCCTCGTACCGCGTGTGCGTCCAGGGCATCCAGATGCCCATGTGATGGGGGTGGTCCGGCGGGTGAATGTCGGTCAGCACCGACCCCTTGGGCGACCACAAGGGATGGATGAACCCGCCGCGATCGTACAGAGACCCGCGCCCTTCCGGTACGCGCTCCATACCCTGCGGGACCGGCACGATCGCGTGATTGTACTGAAGCACGTTCTTGCCGCCCACGACGATATCCAGAACTTTATCGTTCTTGACCGCCTTGACGGCCTGAGCCTGGGCCGGATCGCCTTTGACCAACTCGAAGACGCGGGTCGCGCCCGCCGGCGTCGTCCCCGCGAGAATCCACCACAACCTGGGCGTAGCGCCCGCTTCGATCTGCGCGGGCACACCGACGCGCTGCGAGCCCTTGATCTCTTCCAGCCGCAGTGACGCCTCGGTCATCGCTTCAGGCACGCCCGCCAGCGGCACCGAAACCGGCGTATCCACCCGAACACACTCACCCGCTTCGACGGTGAATCTCGCCAGCGCCACTGCCGACGAAGGTCCGGCATTCATCATCGCGCATGACAAGACCAGAAGGCACGCGACACTGAGTGATACTGACAGACGTGTACGCATTGAGGCACTCCTTTCGTTATGGACGGCCACCCTCGGCCCCCACCGCCGACGGGGGCATTCTACCATGCTGGTTCGTCCTCGGCAAGGGTGCCCGGCAATGCTAGCCCTTGACGCAGATCAGAGGTTCGAGCCGGGCGACTTTCTTGGCCAGGCCCGCCCGCTCGGTGGCATCGACCACGGCCGTGACATCCTTATATGCGCCGGGGGCTTCCTCGGCTACGCCCCGCAGCGAGGCGCCCTTGATGACGATCCCTTTGTGGGCGAGGTGGCTCACGACGTCCTTGCCGTGCCAGCGTTTCATTGCCTGCGACCGGCTCATGGCGCGGCCGGCCCCGTGGCAGCACGAGCCAAACGACAGCTCCATCCCGGAACGTGTGCCGGCAAGTATATAAGAGGAAGTGCCCATCGTCCCGCCTATCAGCACAGGCTGGCCCACGGCCTTCAAGTCGTCCGGCAGGTCCGGATGGCCCGGACCGAACGCCCGCGTGGCACCCTTACGATGGATGTACAGCTTCACCGGCTTGCCATCAACCACATGCTCCTCGACCTTGCAGGTGTTGTGGGAGACATCGTAGAGCAGTCTCAGATCGGCCCTGGGCAGCACGTCCGCGAAAACCTGCCGCACCAGATGCGTCAGGACCTGGCGGTTCGCCACAGCGCAGTTGATGCCTGCGTTCATCGCGCCATAGTACTGCCGGCCCAGATCGGACTTGATCGGCGCGCAGGCCAGCTCTTTCTCGGCCAGCTCGATCCCTTCGCTCTTGGCTCCTTTGACCATGCGGGGCAGGAAATCCGTCCCTATCTGGTGACCCAAGCCGCGCGAGCCACAGTGGATGCTTACGACAATGTCATTGAGACCCACCGCGAACGCGTCCGCGATGTCCTCGTCGTAGATCGCAGAGACGCGTTGGATTTCGAGATAGTGATTGCCCGAGCCGAGCGTGCCGACCTGGTTCTTCTGCCGTTCCTTCGCATGATCGGAAACGTATCTTGGTTCCGCATCGGGCATCTTACCGTCCTGCTCGATGCGCGCGAGATCCTCTCGCTTGCCATAGCCCCGGTCGACGGCCCATACGGCACCGCCGCGGAGCATGTCGTCGAGCTCGCTGGGCAGCAGTTCCAGCTTGCCTCGACTGCCCACGCCGGCGGGGATGCGCTTGGCCAGCATCGTCGCAAGCTGGTCCTTAAAGCGTGCGACGTCGTCATACGTGACGCCGGTCAGGACCGACCGAACGCCGCAGGCGATATCGAAGCCAACGCCGCCGGCCGAGATGATCCCACCCCGTTCCGCATCGAAGCCGGCCACGCCGCCGATGGGGAAACCGTACCCCCAGTGCGCGTCGGGCATCGCGTACGAGGCCTTCACCACGCCCGGCAGCGATGCCACGTTAGCCGCCTGCTGGTAGACCTGCTCGTCCATCTGCTCGATCAGGCCCCTGTCCGCGAAAACGGTCACGGGGACTCGCATACTGCCAAAGGGCTCGATAACCCACTCGCACTCGGATTTCTGTCTCAATCTCTCGGCAAACATAGATCGCACTCCTTGCTCAGACATCCACCACACACTGGGCAATCCACAGGCCATCGGTGTCTTGCCAGACCCTCAGGTCTGCGTAGGTGGCGGCCTTGACCTCGACCGCGGGCTCATGCTTGCGCACGTCGACGTGCTCACCCCAGGCGATAGCCTTCAGTCCGGTCGGGGTCGCTTGAATCTCGAATCGGCTGAACAGCATGTTGCGCGTGCCCATTTCGTAGAGCAGCGCGCCCAGCCAGGTATAGAAAAGCAGATCGTCGTCCCCTTCCCGGCAAACGATCTCCACCGCCTTTTTCGGCTTGATCTTGTCGAGGTCCGCGATGACAGCAGTCAAGGCCAGCGCCGCCTGCGCGAACGCCTCTTCGCGGCTCGGTCCAATCCCGCGAATCCCGATGTCGGCCGGATGCGAATAGTGCTCCCAGTATCCCTGGC
>CAZGRF010000573.1:0-2739 GCA_964527825.1 uncultured Pirellulales bacterium | reverse complement strand
GTCGAAGCGAGATGTTATGCGGAGCTTGGAACATGACTGGGCCGTCGAGTAGCGGTTCGACGGGTGATACAAGTATTGGCAGCAAGGTAAGGGGAGACAGGTCTTATGGTCACACATCTGCATGTCGCGTTCAAAGTCGAAGATTACAGCCGCTGGAAAGAAGGGTATGACGCGAGCCTCGAGCAGCGTAAGGCGTCCGGGGAGGTTTCCTTCCAGGTGTACCGCAACGTCGATGACCCCAACACCGTGACGGTCCTCTCGGTGCAGCAGAGCGCCGAGCGGGTACAAGCCTTTATGGACTCGCCGGACCTGCAGGCGCGCATGAAGGCCGCCGGCATCACACAGACGGGCCAAATGCTCATCTTGGAAGAGACCGACAGCGGCACGCATTGACGTGCCGACCTCAACCATCTGTCGGGCAAGGTAGGTGCAGATCCATCACAGCGTCCACATCGCCCCGGTCATCGGCGGTGCCGCGTTTCTCGTGCGCTGCAGGTCTGCGATCGTTCTCACGCTGTAGGAATCGGAGCCCCGATTGGCAAGGATGTCTTATACGCATTAGGAGAAGTCCTTAGGTGGTTCGCAGTCTGTCATTCTGAGGCGAAGCCGAAGGATCTGGCTATTGCAGAAGAGGGACGTCTCGGTCGCAGCCCAGATCCTTCACTGCACTGCGTTCCGTTCAGGATGACACGGCAAAGCGCGAGGATTCTTCCGAATCCGTATCACTTCGCAGGTGGAACATTGACTGTGATGCCTGTCGAGCGTAAGATAGCGGCGGAGGTACGTTTGTGAACGGGAAAGTGGCAATAGACAAGAACAAGATCGGTGATTTCTGCCGTCGGCACCACATCCGACGGCTCGCGATTTTCGGCTCGGCATTGCGGGATGATTTCGGCCCCGACAGCGACGTCGACGTGCTGGTGGAATCACACTGCGTCTACAGAGAGCACTGAATCTCGCAAAGCGGGTATAACCGTCCCGCCCGGGAGAGTTGTTCTTGCCGACTATGTTCATTCGAAGAGGTGTCAAGCTGCTTGAGGAACGGGAGGGAGACGGTGATGTTGTCGAGCGTCAACGCGAGTACGTTCTGTCGATGCGATTCACTCTGAGCAGAGGGGACATCATCGATATGTCTCCCGTATGCTCCCGGCCGCGGGACGACGAGAGAGCGGATGAGCCGGGGTTCTACGAATTCCGCCCGCGTATCGACAGGGAACAGCTCATCCCCGGCCTCTTCTACGCCGTCCAGGGCATGAGGGTCGGCGGGTACCGCAAGGTAGTCATCAGTCCGCACTTGGCCTATGGGGAAAAGGGCTATCTCGACATGATTCCTCCCAACGCCAAGTTGACTGTCGAGATCAAGGTGTTGGGGAGAGTTTACAAGCCGAGGAAGCAACAGGCCGAACTGCCGGAGGCGGAGGCGTTGACAAAGGACCAGATGTGCCGGCGCTACCAGATCGACCCGCCGACTTTGTGGCACCGGCGCAAAGCCGGGCTCATACCCGCACCTGTCGTCGCCGGCGGAAAGGTCCGATGGTCGCGCTCTGCAATCGAGCAGTGGGAGGCAGATGGCCGGCCGCCCGTCAGTCTTTGCCCTGATGAGGTTGAGAAGCGAAGGAGAAAAGCTTTCGACCGCCTGATGCAGCTACGGTCTGTGAATCCGGAGGGCCCGACTGATCCGCCATCAGCGGCGATGGAGGAGGTTAGGCGGCTATGTAAGGAAATCGAGCAGTATGACGAACAGCGTCACAATCTGAGGCTAGAACTGGCGTTGTTGATCGACGAAGTCAGTCAATAACCCGGCCCGCCCCTGGGGCCGTGTGTCAATGGCGATGACTTCAGCGATCCCAAAGGATCACACTTCTCGCACACTCTCGAGACGATTCTGGGGGACTGATACTGAGCCGCTGGGTCTATTCGCCGGCGGCGATCTCGCTTTTGATCTGGCTGAGGAGGTTGATGGCTTCGATGGGGGTCAGGTTGTTGACGTCGGTCGTAGCGAGTTTATCAAGGACGGACTTGTGCTTCTGGACGAAGAGGACGTCGCCTTCGCATTCGCGTGTTTTGTGGCGGGCCAGGCTTTCGCCGGTAGCTTCCTTGGCGAACGTTGCTTCGAGGTCTTCGAGGATTTCCTGCGAGCGGGTGAGGATCGGCTTGGGGATGCCGGCCAGCTTGGCGACGTGGATGCCGTAGCTCTTATCCGTGCCGCCGGGCAGGATGCGGTGCAGGAAGACGACCTCGTCCATCCACTCCCGCACGGCCACGTTGAGGTTGCGGACGTTGGCAAACAGCTCGGCCAACTCGGTCAGTTCGTGATAGTGCGTCGCGAATAGCGTGCGGCACTTAAGTCGCGTGGCGAGGTGCTCAGTGATCGCCCAGGCCAGGGCGAGGCCGTCGTAGGTGCTCGTGCCCCGGCCGACCTCGTCGAGGATCACGAGCGAGCGGCTCGTGGCGTTGTTGATGATGTTGGCCGTCTCGGTCATCTCGACCATGAAGGTCGATTGCCCGCGCGTTAGCTCGTCCGACGCTCCGACGCGGGTGAAGATGCGGTCGACCAAACCGATCTCGGCCTCTTTGGCGGGGATGAACGAGCCGGTTTGCGCCATCAGCGTCAGCAACGCGGTCTGGCGAATGTAGGTGCTCTTGCCCGACATGTTCGGGCCCGTGATGACCGCAATGTCACCGGCGCCGTCGCCCAGCTCGACGTCGTTCGGCACGAACTCGGCGCCCAGCACGTCG
>CAZGRF010000572.1:0-2742 GCA_964527825.1 uncultured Pirellulales bacterium | reverse complement strand
CGCTCCCAGGTGAAAGAGGACTTCTGGCTCCGCCGGTTCAGCCACTTGAAGATCAGTCGCTTGGCCACGTAATGGTAGCGCTCGATCATGCGGGCGTTCCCACTGATGCCATAGTACTGATAGTGCCCTGCCAGCTTCGCCTGCAAGGTCGGCCACCACTGCGAGAGTTTCGCCAGGCAGCGGGTCTGTCGCAACCACGCGGACAAGTGACTGTACCCCTTGCTTAGTGCCATTCTAAAGGTTAGGATTGCCGACATCAACCGTTGCCATTCTTGCATGCCTTGCATTCGTTTCTGTTCCGAGTATCCTGTCCTTGTCGGCCGGAGGATAGGGCTCTGCGGGGACGCAACCTGAGCGCTGGCCGGCCATCGGGGCAGAAACCGGACCATCCGTCGAGGTGAGCCGGCTTTTCTTCTGCGTCTTCTGCTCTGATGAGCAAAGCGATAAATCCCGGGGGTTTGGGGGCAGCGCCCCCGTGGCCGTCGGATGCTCGGCCAGCCAGTGCTGCTTGAACTCGGCCGGCGGGACGTAGCCCAGCGCGCCGTGGAGGCGTTGCTCGTTGAAGTAGCATCGATAGGCCTCGATCGTCCACCGCGCGTCGGCCAGGCTGTAGAACCATTCCAGATTCAGGCACTCATCCCGCAGCCGGCCGTTGAAGTTTTCGTTGATCCCGTTCTGCCAGGGCTTGCCCGGCTCGATGTACGCGGTCTGGATCTGCTGTTTCTCCAACCATTCCTGGATCGCGGCCGCGACGAACTCCGGCCCGTTGTCGCTACGGAGATACGCCGGATGGCCGTGCCGCAGGAACAGAAAGGTCAGCACCTCGATGACCTTCGCGGCCGGGATCGATTCGTCCACATACGTCTCCAGGCTCTCGCGGGTGAACTCATCGACCACCGTCAGAATCCGCAGTTTTCGTCCGTGGATACAGCCGTCTTCCATGAAATCATACGCCCACACGTGATTCGGATACAGCGCCCGCAGCGGCCGCGCCAGGCCCTTGCCCCGGCGGCGTTGCCGCCGTCTGACCGGCACCGTCAGGCCGTGCTCGGACCAGAGTCGTTCGACCTTCTTGTGGTTGATGTGAATCCCTTGCCGACGCAGCGCTACGCACGCCTTGCGGTTGCCTTCACGCGGGTGACCTCGCGAATGTTCTTTCAAGGCTTCGATCACTTGGCTGTTATCCTTCTGTTTCACGCGATATCCGAACACCGTCCGGCTCAAAAAGGCCAACTCACACGCCCGGCGTTGCGATAGTCCTCTGGACTTCAGTTCCACCGCCGCTTGCCGACGTTGACCGGCGGCTAAAAATTTCCCTTGAGCACCTCCTTCATCGCGTCGATTTCCAGATCGCGTTCGGCCACGATCCGCTTGAGCCGCGTGTTCTCCTTCTCCAACTCACGCAGCCGACGCACGTCCGGCACGCCCATCCGCCCGAACTTCTTCTTCCACCGATACCACGTCTGCTCGCTGATGCCATGTTGCTTGCAGACCTCCGCCACTGTCTGGTCGGCCGTCTCGGCCTGCCGCAGAAGACGTACGATCTGTTCTTCGCTGGATCGTTTCTTCATCTTGATTTCTCCTGTAATTGACGACATCACTACAGGGAAATCCTAACAGCGTCAATGGCACTAATTGAGGGGGATGGGTCCGATGGTTGGACTGGCGGTGTCTGCCTCGCTGATCTTCACCACCGGGCCGGAGACCTGGTACCAGGCAAAGCCCAGCGGCCCGGATTCATCGGGATCGTAGGACTCCGTCCCATCCAGTTGAATGGGATCCGTTGCCACGTACCTCGATAGACCGGCATCTGCTACCGGAGCTTTGTTCGCACACTCGTTCTCATACCAGGCGATCTCACCGTAACCAGTTGAGAGTACGTCCAGGTCCCCATCGCCGTCCAGGTCCGTTGTGGAAACGAACCACCTACTGGCCGCAGTAGTGGTGATCACCTGCAGACTACCGAATCGGCCGGTTCCGTCGTTCTCATACCAGGCTATCTTGCCCCCCCAATCAGACACCGAGAGTACGTCCAGGTCACCATCGTTATCCAGGTCTGCTGCGTACACGAGGTTTGTATTCTCGGCCTCAGTGGGGATTACCTGCGGGGTACCGAACTGACCGGTTCCGTTGTTTTCGTACCAGGCTACTCCGTCGAGATGGGATGCCGAGAGTAGATCCAGATCGCCGTCTGTGTCCAGGTCAACCGCGTAAACAGACGCTGGATCATCGACCACAGAGATCATTTTCGGGGACGTGAACTGACCGGTTCCGTCGTTTTCATACCAGACTATCGTGTCGCTTAAATACGCGGCTATCGTGTCGTCCACGCCTAATGTCGATAGTATATCCAGGTCACCATCGCCATCCAGGTCTGCCGTGTAAATAGCATAAGCAGAGAATGATCCTCCAGAGACCGAAGCAGTGACCACCTGCTGGGAAATGAACTGGCCGGTTCCGTCATTTTCGTACCAGACTATTCCGTCCCAATAGGACGTCGAGAGTACATCCAGGTCACCGTCGCCATCCAGGTCTGCTGCGTGAACTGAGTCTGATCCACCCTCGACCACAGAGATCACCTGCGGAGACCCAAACTGACCCGAGCCATCGTTCTCATACCAGGCGATCTCCCCTGATCCGGGGAACTCAAACCAGCCTCCCACACCGCCGGCCGAGAGCACATCCAGGTCACCATCGTTATCCAGGTCTGCTGCGTATACAGAGATTGCTCCCGCCGCCTCG
>CAZGRF010000571.1:0-2743 GCA_964527825.1 uncultured Pirellulales bacterium | reverse complement strand
CGCCGGGCCGTGTGGCAACTGCCGCCGGCCGAGAGAGAGCTGATCGTGATGCGTTACTTCGACGGCTTCTCACAGGCGAAGATCTCGGCGGTCCTGGATCTGTCGGCCGCGGCGGTCAACGGCCGGCTCGTGCGGGCCAAACGGAAGATTGCCAAGATGTTGGAACGTAGTGGTTTCGGGAGTTAGATCATGGGACGCGCGGAAGACGACAAATGGCTGGACGAGGCCCTGGACAAGGCCATCGCCTCGCGTGACACAGAGCCCAATTTCGAGACGTGGAAGGCGAACCATCCCGAAGCCGTAGAAAGACTTACCGCGCGGGTCGAGCCCTCTGCGGGCCGCCTGCCTGTGACAAGGAGAATCACCATGAACGGTCTATTCGTCAAACTCGCGGCCGCGGCCGTGATCGTCATTGCAGGAATCGTCGGTGTCACGCAGCTTGCCACTCACAATGAGACCGGCACCATCAATATGGTAGAGGCGCCCATGGCGCTGGCCGGACCCTTGACTCATACGTTCGCCGATGGCTCTATGGTCAAGCTGGCCGACGGCGCGCAGATTCGCACGTATGGCACTACAGGCCAGCGCGGCTTCGAGCATATCGCCGGGCAGGTGGATGTCACCGTCGCCAAGGGCCAGGGCGAATTCATCGTGAGCACCCCGTACGGCACCGTCAAGGCCCTGGGCACGCAGTTCAAGCTGGACCTCGTGGACGGCGTGGCCGAAAACACGAAAGAGAAGGTCCAGTTGCTCTCCGTCGAGGTCGCCGAAGGCAAGGTCGAGGTCCGCAATGACAAAGGCAGAACGACGCTCGAAGCAACGCAGGACATCATCGTCGAGAAGGACGCCGCCCCGTACGATTTCAGTCGGGACGAGTCCCTGCCGGCTCGGCTCAGAGAGCGCGTTACCTCGGCCGTGGCGGCCATGCAGGCTGGTGACGCGACAGCTTATATGGCCAACTACAACATCCGCTACACGTTCAGACTGGTCAAGGGCCAGGAAGAATACGACCCCCAGCGGTTCGGCGGGTCTGAGGCTGATCTCGAGCGCATCAGGCAAGCATGTGGTGACGTCGCCAACGCGGATGAGTTGACGAACCGATTCCTGGCGATGGGTGGGATGAAGGCCCAAGGGAAGCTGTACGTCCGCTCCGTGACGCTGAGCGAAGCGGGCGACCATGCTCAAGCACAGTGCCTGGAGCGCAAGAGCGCGCATCACCTTGTCATTACGACACCCCAGTGGCACTACTTCGACAATGATTGGTGGCAGGTTGACGACTGATCCTACCTATTCGGGGGATTGGCGAGGAGTTGCACACCTCTACCCTCTCGGCCGGGTCCGATCGACCCGGCTTTTCTTTTACAGGCCGCATAGACAAGAGCCCCTGCACCGGTCATAATGGCCCCATCTTGTACCGCCGTGACCGTCGGCCGAGCCTTTCACGCACACGCAGCTAAAGGCTACCCGACTTTGTGCCGATAAGTCCGCCGGACGAGCTACCGACGCGTGCGCGTACATCTGTATGGGCGGTGGGCAGCGTGGCGGCTACGCCTGACGTTATCGGGTCGAAGCAGTACGCTACGGCCAGAACACGCCCGTGACCGGCGCGTGATGTCAGTATACGCGGCCTTAGTGAGAACGCGCCGAAACGCGTTGGTTATGTGTTTTCGGGACCTGACCATGAGAACAGTCATACTGTGCGGCGGTAAAGGCAGACGCCTCGACCAGGAGACGGAATTCAGACCCAAGCCCCTGGTCACCGTGGGCGGAATGCCTATTCTGTGGCACATCATCAAGCTCTATAGTCACCAGGGTTTCAGCGACTTCGTCCTGTGCTTGGGATACAAAGGGCACATGATCAAGGATTACTTCCTGCACCTCGACGAAATGACGCAGGATTTTGTGCTCGATCTGAGCACGGGTCGCAAGTCTATGCTGACCAGCGACGCGCACCTGGATGCACGGATGTGTTTTGTCGATACGGGGATGGAAGCCATGACCGGCGCCAGAGTTGCACGCATCAAGGACCACCTCGGCACGGACGAAGACTTCTTTCTGACGTACGGCGACGGACTCGCAGACATTGACCTGCACGCCTTGTACGCCTTTCACAAGCGCATGGGCAAGATTGGAACCATCACATCGGTCAGACCAACTTATTGGTTCGGCCTGGTCGAGTTGAGAGATGGCGTCGTGACGAAGTTCGACGAGAAGCCGGACATGCGGGACCTCGTCAACGGCGGTTTCATGGTCTTCAATCGCAAGATCTTCGACTATCTGTCCGATGACGACGGCTGCACTCTCGAACGGGAGCCGCTCAGAAGACTGGTACAGGACGGGCAGTTGGCCGCCTACGAGCACAAGGGATTCTGGAAGAACATGGACACGCAGAAGGACGTCGATGAGTTGAACAAGATCTATCAGCAGGGCGCACCCTGGGAGATTTGGCGTCGATGAACAGGGAATTCTGGGCCGGAAAGAACGTTTTGCTGACCGGAGCCGGAGGGTTCAAAGGCTCTCATCTTGTCGAAAAACTGGCCGAGACCGAGGCCAATATCGTGTCCCTCGTGCGGGACTTCGATCCGCGAAGCTACTTTCAAACACGCCGACTGCATGAGAGGTCTACCGTCGTGACCGGCGACGTGAAGGATTTCCACAAAGTCGCCGACGTCCTGTCCAAGTACGAGATCACGACGATCCTGCATCTGGCCGCCCAGCCGATTGAGACCATCGCGCTGCTCAA
>CAZGRF010000570.1:0-2748 GCA_964527825.1 uncultured Pirellulales bacterium | reverse complement strand
CTCTGTAGGGGCAAGTCTGGCCATCGTAAGCTCCAGTACCACAGGCACGGTCTACTATACCCTTGACGGCAGCGATCCGCGTGCGGCGGGCGCCTCGGGCGCTTCAAGCAGCCAACTGACGCTGGTGCCGGAACTTGCTTCCAAACGGGTGTTCGTGCCCCCGGGCCCGGTTAGTGACGCTTGGAAAGGCGGGCAGGATTTTGACGATTCCGGCTGGGTCGGCGGCACCGGCGGCGTCGGCTACGAGCGCAGCACCGGCTACGAGCAGTTCTTCAACATCGATGTTCAAGACCAGATGTACGGCCGCAACGCAAGCTGCTACGTCCGAATTCCGTTTGACGTCTCCGCCGACGATCTACCCGATCTGTCCTATCTCGCGCTGAGAGTGAGGTATGACGATGGCTTTGTCGCCTATGTCAACGGCGTGGAAGTCCAACGTGTGCTGTTTCGCGGCACGCCTGCATGGGATTCCTCTGCGATTGCGAACCACTCTGATATCGACGCGATCGATTTTGAGACGTTCAATATCTCATCGCATGTCGGCCAACTCCGTCAGGGACAGAATATTCTGGCCATCCAGGCCGTAAATGAGTCCACCACCAGTTCGGACCTGCTGCTCTCGGTGGAATTGGTGGCAGCCAAGGGGGCAGGAGGCGGTACGCCGAGCGGCGTGTCGCTGACTGCTGTCCGCTACGCGGATCCGGTGACTCTAAGCGGCAGTACGCAGGTCAAGGCCCGCACGCTCAGCGGCTCCACGTGGAGTGCGCTGAACGAGGCGACGTATGCGGTCGGGACGGTGGCCGAGAGTGTGCGGATCAGTGAAGTCATGTACCATCCCATCGATACAGGTAATCCGGACGATCCCAGTACCGAGTACATCGAGTTGACCAACGTCAGCGCCGAGACGATCAACCTGAACCTCATCAAGTTCACCAACGGCGTAGACTTCACCTTCCCGAGTGTCGATCTGGCGCCGGGCGGTTATGTCGTTGTGGTGCGAGACGTTCCGGCGTTCGAGGCCAGGTACGGTGACACCCTTGCCGTCGCCGGCCAGTACACCGGCAGTCTCAACAACGCCGGCGAGCGCATCGAATTGCAGGACGCCGCCGGCCAGGTCATCCACAGCTTCCGTTTCCAGGACGGCTGGTACGACCTCACCGACGGCTTGGGTTTCTCGCTGACGGTCAAAGATCCGGCCACGACCGATCCGAACGCCTACGACGCCAAGAGCGCCTGGCGGCCCAGCGCCAATGCGGGCGGTTCGCCCGGTTATGACGACCGTGGTGACATCACCGATCTCGGCGTGGTGGTCATCAACGAGCTGATGGCGACCGAGACGGTGGACTGGGTCGAGCTGTACAACACCACCGATCAGGCGGTGAACCTCGGCGGCTGGTTCCTCAGTGACAGCGGTGCCGATTTGATGAAGTACGAGATCGCCGCCGGGACGATTGTCACGCCGGGCGGTTATGTCGTGTTCTACGAGGACCAGCACTTCGGCAATGCGCAGGACCCTGGCTGTCACGTGCCGTTCGGTCTGAGCCGCAACGGCGAGACGGTGTATTTGCATTCGGGTGCCGACGGGGTTTTGACCGGCTACAGCGAAGAGGAGAAGTTCGACGCCTCCGAGCCGGGTGTGTCGTGCGGCCGCTGCGCCAAGAGCACGGGGACCTACAACTTCGTGGCGCTCTGCCAGCCGACGCCGGGCCTGGCCAATGCCGCTCCGAAGGTCGGCCCAGTGGTCATCAACGAGATCATGTACAACTCGCCTGCCTCGGCCGACGCCGAATACGTCGAGCTGCTCAATATCAGCGACGCGCCGGTCGTGTTGTACGACGCGGTTCAAGGCGCGCCGTGGCGGTTCACCGACGATCCGGACAGCCCGGCGATCGAGTTGCTCTTCCCGAGCGACCCGGCCGTGACCCTGGCGCCGGGCGAGTGCCTCATCCTGGCGCGAGATGTGACGGCCTTCAGCGCCGCGTACACCGTCCCAGCCGGCATCCAGGTCTTTGCCTGGGGCAGCGGCAAGCTGTCCAACGGGGGCGACAAGATCCAACTCAGCAAGCCAGGCGCGGCGGAGACCGACGGCACGCGGAACTGGATTCGGGTGGACCGTGTGGTCTACAGCGACGGCGCGCATCCGGCCGATTTCGCCGCAGGTCTCGACCCCTGGCCCACCGAGCCGGACGGACAAGGATCGTCCCTGGTCCGGATCGACCCCGCCAGCTACGGCAACGATCCCGCCAACTGGCAGGCCGGTGCTGCCTCCCCCGGTACCGTGAATTGACACCCATACTTGGGGAACAATGCTCTGGGAAAGCCCTGGCGGTGGGCATAATGCCCAATTCGGGCTGAATAAGGCGGTTCTCTTTGCCTGGCGTTCTTGGGGGGGCGGTCGGAACAGGGGGGAAGTTTCGAGAAAAACCTCCTTGACATGTACTACGTCATTTGGTATTTCTAACGTTATATCACACGTGTGATATAGCAATGAAGTTGGAATCAGCGGAGCCATGAGTACCAAACAGGTAACAGTCAAAGACATCGCCAGAAGCCTGCGTCTACACTACACGACGGTCTCGAAGGCCCTGCGCGATCACCCTGATATCAGCCAGGTCACCAAGAGCCGGGTCCTTTCGTTGGCCGAGGAGTTGGACTACCATCCGAATTCAATCGCCAAGAGCCTGAAACTACAGGCGACCTCGACGCTGGCGGTCATTGTGCCCTCGATCAAGAACGATTTTTTCTCGG
>CAZGRF010000569.1:0-2751 GCA_964527825.1 uncultured Pirellulales bacterium | reverse complement strand
GCATGGACACCAAGCAGGTGATCGCCCGGTTTGAGGCGGAGCGCCAGGCCCTGGCCCTGCTGGACCACCCGAACATCGCCCACGTCTTCAACGCCGGGACCACCGAGGCCGGACGGCCGTATTTCGCGATGGAGTACGTCAAAGGTGTCCCCATTACCGAGCACTGTGACCGGCACAAGCTGACCATTGAGGAGCGACTGAAGCTGTTCCTGGCGGTCTGCGAGGCGGTTCAGCACGCCCATCAGAAGGCCATCATCCATCGCGACATCAAGCCCTCGAACATCCTGGTGGCCTATGAAGGCGAGCAGGCCATCCCGATGATCATCGACTTCGGCGTGGCCAAGGCGCTGACCCAGTCGCTGACGGAGCGAACGCTGGTGACCGAGCAGGCCCAAATGATTGGGACGCCGGAGTACATGAGCCCCGAGCAGGCGGAGATGACCGGTCAGGACATCGACACCCGCACGGATGTCTATTCGCTGGGCGTGCTGCTCTACGAACTACTGACGGGGACGCTGCCCTTCGACCCCAAGACGCTTCGCGAAGGCGGCCCTGACCGGATGCGCCGTATGATTCGCGAGCAGGACCCACAGACACCAAGCGTTCGCCTGAACACCATTGAGCGGGACGAGTCATCGAGCCTTGCCCAGCAGCGCCGCACGGACATCCGCACATGGGGACACCGCCTGCATGGTGAGCTGGACTGGATCACACTCAAGGCCATGGACAAGGACCGCACGCGCCGTTACCAGACCGCCCATGCCTTAGCCGAAGACATCCAGCGATATCTCGATCAGGAGCCGGTACTTGCCGGTCCACCAAGCACCATCTACAAGGCACAGAAATTCATCAAACGTAACAAGGCTCTGGTCAGCTCCGTTGCGGCCGCAGCCGTGATTCTCGTTCTCGCTACCGTCATTAGCCTCTCCCAGATGATCAGGGCCAATCGAGCGGCGGAAGTGGCGAAGCGAGAGAAGGAACGAGCCGTCCAGGCCGAAGAGGTGGCAAACGAGGAACGTACCCGAGCGCGGACTCAAGAGCTCGCCGTCCGGCAAAGGGCCTATGCCGCTGAAATCAATGCCGCCTATCAGGCGTTTGAGGAAGACAACCTGGCCCGGGCCCTTGAACTGCTCGAACTCCAACGTCCAGAACTGGGGGAGAAGGACCTTCGCGGTTTCGAATGGCGCTATCTGTGGCAGCAATGCCAGTCTGATGATATCCGGAGCTTCCACGACGGACCTAGATGCCATGTTGCCTTTTCACCCGATGGCCGATATCTCGCAGCGGCAGGCGGTGGTAGTGTTCGTATTCGAGACCTCATATCCGGGGGGGCGCCCAGAGATATAGGCGGCGCTCATTCTGTTTGCTTCTCACCCAGCGGTGACTACCTGGTGACTGGCGGGCAGCCGGTCAGGGTCTGGGATACCAAGACTTGGAGCTCGATCAAATCCCTGCGGGATACGCGCCATCCGACGGCCTTGTCGCCTAACGGCGAGTGGCTGGTCACTCGTGTGAGTAATGGATACCAAATCTGGAATACCGAAACCTGGGAGCCAAAGGAAAACGGTTTCTGTCCGATAGAGATGGTGAGTCGCGATGCGCCTTGGCAGTTGCGACATGGGTTGGCCTTTTCTCCAGATGGCGGGTTGTTGCTCACGCCGGGCGAATCTGATGAAGGGTTCTTCTTCAAGGTTTGGGAGTTTCCCAGCTTAAAGCCAGTGGAAAGACTGACGGATAGCATGGCCTGGAGTGCCGCATTCTTACCCGATGGCAGACATTTGCTGGTTAGTGAGAGTGAAGACTGCATCAACGTCTGGGACATAGAAAACCGGGAGATCGTCAAGGCCATAGGGGATCGGACAGATTGGGCTAGTGTCATAGTCCCGTCACCTGATGGCAAGACCTTTTTTACTGCCAACCTGACCACCATCGTCATCTGGGATGCCTCAACCTGGCAACCACTGAGGTGCCTCCGTGGTCATCTGTCTCCGATCTACGGTCTAGCGGTATCTCCAAATGGGCAAATGCTGGCCTCGTGTAGCTGGGAGGGGGATCCCACGACCACCCGACTCTGGGATGCCACGATCGAGGACGCCCAGCAGGAAATCGAGGGAGCGGATGTGGCGCTGGGATTTTCAGCAGACAGCCAATTACTGGTCACTGCGAACCGCCGAGGTGCGGTTATCTGGGATACCGTCACTAATCAGACCCGGGAGATAAGCATACCCATCGTCGAGAGAATCGGCGCCAATAGGGTTGATATCGATAATGGCATCCCGTTGAGGTTCAATGGTTCCAGGATGGTCTTACTCGCGGGCTCATCGGAAGGCACGGTGGAGCTCTGGGACCTGATGGGCGAAAGTCAGGTGTCTGCGTGGCCTGAGTCTGCCGATAGTGCTGTCACTGCAGTTGGCATTTCAACGGATGGCCAACTGGTGGCAGCAGCGACCCGGGACGGCAGTGTCACCATTCGGGACGCGGGTACGCGACGTAAGATTGACCAGTTTCAGGTTGAGTTCGATGGCGAACCTGTTTGGTGCCTGGCCTTCTCTCCCGATAGACGGTGCTTAGCCGTTTCGGGCAGATCTCGTCGTGTCTTCGTCCGGGATATTGTCGAACAGCGCATAATGCACGAACTTGACACGACGACGAACTTTGTCCTTTGGGTGTCGTTTTCACCGGACGGGCATCAGCTGGCGGCGGCCGTAGTGCAAACAGGCGATGTTTGCCTCTGGGAAATCCCGTCCGGCC
>CAZGRF010000568.1:0-2755 GCA_964527825.1 uncultured Pirellulales bacterium | reverse complement strand
GGCGCACAGAAGGTCTTATAGGCCGAGGCAGGCCTTGTCAACGGAAAGTCTGCCGCCGCGGCCGGCGCACCCGAAGGGCTGGCGGGATTCCGAGAGTCTCGGACCCTGGCACCAAGGTGGGGACTGTCGCTTCCCAGCGGGTTCTGCTATAATGCTGCGAGAGAATTGTGCGCCAGCGACAAAGAACACGTATAGGAGCCGACTGCCAATGAGCCTCGACGTACCCGCGTTCCCACGACCGTTGCGTGGGATCATCCCGCCCATGATAACGCCGCTGCTGGACAACGACACACTCGACACGGCCGGTCTGGAGCGATTGATCGAGCACATCCTCGCCGGCGGCGTGCACGGCTTGTTTGCCCTCGGCACCATCGGCGAGGCGCCCGCCCTGAGCCACCGCCTCAAGCACGAAATCGTCGAGCGGGTCTGTGCCCAGGTGAAGGGGCGCGTGCCCGTCTTCATAGGTCTCATCGACACCTCGGTCGCGGAGGTCCTGAGCCTGGCTCGCAAAGCCGCGGAGGCCGGCGCGGACGCTCTGGTCCTGACCGCCCCCTACTACTACCCGGCGGGTCCGTCCGACCTGCTCGCCTATCTCGAACACGTGGTGCCCCAATTGCCGTTGCCCGTGCTGCTGTACAACATACCCGACCGCCCTGCTCCCGTTTTCGACATTGAGACGGTGCGGGCCGCGTCGCAGATGCCCAACATCGTCGGCCTCAAAGACAGCTCGTATAAGATGGTGTACTTCCGTCAACTGCAATTCCGCATGGAGGACCGGCCGGACTTTGCGCTGCTGACGGGGTCGGATATCCTCCTGGCCGAGGCGGTGCTCCACGGCGCGCACGGCGGCGTCTGCGGCGGAGCCAATCTCTTGCCGCGCTTGTACGTCGATTTGTACGAGGCCGCCCAGCGCGGCGACGTCGCCCGGGCCCAGGTCCTGCACCGCATGGTGATGCGGCTGAAGGCAACGCTGTACAGCGTCAGCCGCGAGCGGTCCGGCTTCCTCCGCGCCCTCAAGTGCGCTCTGTCCTGCCTGGGTATTTGCAGCGACTTCCTCGCCCAGCCATTCCGTGCCTTGGGCGCGTCCGAACGCCGACTCGTCCAACAACACCTGACCGACCTCGCCATCACCAAGGACGGCCTGCCCCGTGACGCGTAGGCCGACTTCGCCCCCGAATTCCTCTACGAGAAGATCAAAGTCCCGGCTTGCTATCGCCATCCTGTATCCGTGGATCCTCCGTTCTCTGCGTTCTGTGGTTCTACTGCACCTCAGCCCTCCTCATCAGCCGGGCCAACAGACAAAGACTCCGCTGGAAGATCTGGTCAGCATTCCTCCGGCAGACTGACAAGATCGCCTGTCACTTCCACGACGTCGGGCATCGGAGTGTGAAACCATCGGCTTTCGTAAGTTCGTCTGGAAACTGACTCTTTGCCAGGTTGGCCCGGCCTAGCGTCAGATAGGCGTGCGCCGCACGTTTCAACTGCTCTGAGAAGCGGGCGGGCGGAAACACGACAACGATTCTCTTCGCAGGGAATAGTTCTCTGAGCGTCCTGATGGGCGGGACGAGATCTGAATCTGCCGAAATGAGCAAAGCGGCATCGAACTTGTCCTGGAAGGCGTCCCTCAGCAACTGAGTCGCTATGTTCACGTCGGTCATCTTCTCCTCGTGGTTGGGCCAGTGGTTGCCGCATCTCTTGCACATCGTGGTCTTGTCGAGGTAGTGCCCATAGAATACGGTGAAATCGGTCAAGGTCCCCAAGGCATCCAGGAAAACTGATTGGCGTCGCTGCTTAGCCTTCATTCTCTTAGCGAGCGGTGTCCGCTCTGTTGGAGCCGGCCCGGATATCCGCGCTGTGAAGTACTTGGTGGCAACGAGTTCCTGACCGGTGCGTAAAAGGTTCTGGGCAAGCAACTTAAGATTCAGCCAGTAGTACCTTCGGTACCCCTTCTCACGCAGCCCGAAATACAGGTTGAAGCCGTCAATGTAGGCAATGACGCGTTCCTTCGCTATCGGTCCCATCAGAATCACCCAAAAAAACAGCAAACTCAGTTGACAAGAATGCCGATTCTACGTATATTACTATAGGAACACCCCTGGAGATAGCATCTCCAGGTCGACGCCCGGAAACGGGCGTTTCTTTTTTTGGCCACATCGCCTACCTGTGCCTCAACCTGTTCCCTGTCTTTGGCAAGAACCGTTCCCGAGCCGGCGCATTGCCACAGCTCGAGGCTGCCACCCCGCGCGAGATACGGCAGTG
Organism: uncultured Pirellulales bacterium; assembly: GCA_964527825.1. GTDB lineage: Bacteria > Planctomycetota > Phycisphaerae > Sedimentisphaerales > Anaerobacaceae > JAFGLV01. The sequence continues at coordinate 496 of CAZGRF010000568.1, read as the reverse complement.
GATCTGATCTCTCGTTTCTATACTCATACCACGATTATGATATGGAAGTAGAGGTACAACCATTGCCAAATCATGACCTTCTTCTTACCCGTTTCTGCCGCTTGGCCGGTTGTACGGCCTCGCGTATGAGGTAACCCTCCCCCGTCTTCGCTTTGATCTCGCACGGAACCTTCTGTTTTACGAGTGCCTTTCTGATCTTCGTCACCGATTTCGGGAGCGTGCCGGGTCTGGCACTGCTATAGTGCTCGTCGAATACTGTATATGGTACGACGCGGCCGAAATCCTCAACCAACCTCATGAGAATCTCGAATGGCGCTCCGGAAGGCAGATCCAAGTCTCTTGCATCGAATTGAGCTTGACCGTGGTAGAACGCGAAGCGTTCCTTGATACCTGCCGTTCCCACAGCCTGTCTGCCTTTGTTCCGTGCCTCTCTCTCTGCTTCGCGCGCAGTGATCCACTCGTCTTCTTCGGCCTTGGCACCCCTGGCCTTCGGCTC
>CAZGRF010000567.1:0-2756 GCA_964527825.1 uncultured Pirellulales bacterium | reverse complement strand
GCCGTTCCGCTCTACCACCACCGGGTCTGCGATGAGCGTGATCTTTGAATGGAGCATTAGGTTGAGGCAATTGTGTAAGCGTCCCGCCGAACACGTAGGAGGAAATCGCTGGCCGGGCGAGGGCTTCGCCGGGAAATGATCAGGCGGGACGCCAGCGGTGGGGGAGCAGGGCGAGAAGTTCTTCCTCGCTGGCTCCGGGCAGTATCTTCGGCAGACGGATGAGCACGTCGCGGAGGTAGACCCAAGGGTCATGGCCGTGGCGCTTGCAGGAGGCCAACAGGCTGAAATGGATCGCCGCCGCCCGGCCGCCGCGGTCGTTGCCCAAGAAAAGCCAGTTCCGGCGTCCAAGGCAGAGGCCGCGAATCGAGTTTTCCCCCTCGTTGTTGTCGATGTCCAACCATCCGTCGTCAGGGTAAACGGACAGGGCCGCCCAGTTCGAGAGCGTGTAGTCCATCGCTCCACGAACCGCGCTCTTGGGCAGGACCTTGGGTGCCTCCGCTTCCAGCCAGGTATGGAAGCTGTCCAACAACGGTCGCGAGCGCTCTTGCCGCTCGGCGGCGATCCGCACGGCGCGCTCGTCCAGCGCCAGCGCCTTCCACCCGCCTTGGCAGCGCTGACGCAGATCCTTCTCCACCGCATAGAGCTTGCCGATCCACGCCAACGCCGTCTCCATGCGCACCGCGTCCAGGCGTCGGCTCTCGTGGAACTTGCGCCGCGCATGGGCCCAGCAGCCCACCTCGATGATCCGACCTTGGGACTGGAGGTAGATCCCGTCGTAGCCGTTGAAGGCGTCGGCCTGCAAGTATCCGCGATAGTCCGCAAGGAACGCGGCCGGTCCGTCCCGTTGGTGATTGGTCGTGTAGTCGAACACGGTCAGCGGGTGCAGCAGATCGCCGACGTAGGGCCAGAACCGCCCCGTGTACTTCTGCTTCCGCCAGGCATCGCGGACCTTCACCGAGGTGTCGTCCGTATGAATCACGTGCGAAGCGAGCACCACACGGATGGCCAAGGCGTACAAGGGTTGCAAGAATTCGGCCGCCTGGAGCCACCACCCGTCCATCGTCTGTCGCGAGATGCCCAGGCCCTGCCGCTTGAAGATCCCTTCCAGCCGGTGCAAGGGCAGATGGTCGGCGCCTTTGCTGGTGATCACCTGCGCCATAAGCCCCGGGGCGGCCAAAGCACCAGGAATCGCCTCCGGCGGCTTGCGGGCCACCACCACGTTCTGCTCCGCGAGCGTCAGGCCGCTCTCCGGCAGTTGCTTCTTGCGGGCGTATTTCTTGCGAACATGGACGATGACAAACAGCGTCGAAGGCCGCCAGTCGAGCTGCTCGCTTCGCTCCGACGGCAACTCGACCAGGTTCTCCGCGCCGCCCAACGCCGCCTTCTCCGCCTCCGACAGATCGTGGATGAGTTCCTCACGCTGGATCGTTTCGGGAATCCGGCCGCGGCCGTGGCGGTCGCGGTTCCTGGCAGCAGGTGCCGAGGCGGACGGAGCGTCCGAGGCGGGCGGCGGTAGGGCCGGCCCGGCAGCTGCCTCTTCCTCGCCCGCCTGGGCATCGAACAACACGCCCTGCCGCGGATCGAACTTCTCGCTCGTGCTCCCGTAGATCCTTTTCAGCAAGAGGTGCATGTGGTGCTCTTGCCGCTCCAGACGTGCGTTGGCCTTCTGCAGCTCGTCGAGCAACTGCACGACCAACTGCTTCAGCACCGCAGGGTCGTCCGGCAGCAAGGCGGGATCGGGCAGGGGCAAGACGTCCGTGTTCATGCCCTTAGAGAGACGGTTGAGGGCGAGATTATTCCCGCCGCCAAGCATTCTCTTTTTCGCGCGGCTTCAGCCCGCACGCTGATACCGCTTCTGCCGCTTCACGCTCGCCAGGTCGATGCCCCACAGCACCAGCGACAACTCCTGCGCCGAGACCTCGATGCTCCGCGCTTGGGGATCGTTGCTGGTCGGGAAGCGAAAGGTTCCTTCCTCCAGCCGCCGGTAATACAGGGTCAGCCCGTCGCGGTCCCACCACAAAAGCTTCACGCGATCGCCGCGGCGACTGCGGAACACGAACAAGTGGCCAGACAGAGGATCATGCCCCAGCCAGTCCTGCACCAAGGCAGCCAACGAGTCGAAGCTCTTCCGCATGTCGGTCGGCGCCAGGCACACGTAGATCCGCACCAGCTCAGACAGGCTCAACACGGCCGGGCCTCCAGCACGGCCAACACGTCCGCCAACGTCTGCCGGTCGAACCCGCGGTGCAGCCGCACGCTGCGACCGTTGTCCCAATGAATCTCCACTCCGCTGCCGCACTCGCCGACGCGGTCCATCACGACTTGGACCGGGAGAAACCGCGCCGCGCCGTGGCGAACCAACTCTGCCGGGCTGGTGCTCACGTCCGCTGGTTTCCTCTGCGGCACGTTGGCCTGCACGTGGCGGTCCCCACCTCGCTTCACGCGAGGTCGGGCCAATCTTCGCTTCCACCAGTAGAAAGCCGATTCCTTGACCTCCGCGCGGCGGCAAAACTCCCGCACCGTTTGACCGCTTTGCCGCCACCGCTCGACCAACTCCCGCCACTGCCGTCCCTTGGCGGGATCGCCGCTTCGTCCACGCTTCGCCATGTTGGGGGCTCCTCAGGCTTCCGCGGCCAAGCCCACCTCAGCCGCCGTCCCTCAGCCTACCACCCCGCCCAAGGCGCGTTCCGCCAGACGCTTACAAAAAGAAGGAGTTGGTCGGAGATTTCAAGAATGGCGGACGGGATTGGCGTCCT
>CAZGRF010000566.1:0-2757 GCA_964527825.1 uncultured Pirellulales bacterium | reverse complement strand
CGGAGAAGCTCCTGTCGTCACTCAACGCCTCCCTTGCGTATCTGTGGACTGAGAGATAGTCGATACTCCCGACCATGTGCTGCAACACATAATCGTTCCAATCAATCCAGGCATTGTCCGTGCCAGGCCTGTAATTTGACGCACCGCAGGCAACGAGCTTGATGTTCCTGTCCACCAACTGCATGATTTTTGCCGCTTCCAGGGTGAATTTGCAGTAGTCCTCAGCGTTCTTCTGGCCCATTTGCCAGGGTCCGTCAATTTCGTTGCCCAGGGCCCAGTACTTCACCGCAAAAGGCTCTTCGTTACCGTATTTTCTCCGGAGGTCAGAGTAGTAAGTCCCTTTGGGGTAGTTGCAGTATTCAACCCAATGCCTGGCATCATCCAGGGTTCCCAGCCCGGCGTTGATGCAGATGAAATTCTCGGCCCCGATGAGTTCACACAGTCTGACATATTCATCGGTACCCATCTGATTGCTCTCAATCTGGTTCCATGCCAGATCGAGCCTCGCCGGACGCTGATCCTCGGGACCAATCCCATCCTTCCAGTTGTAGCCGGACACGTAGTTGCCTCCCGGCCACCTGACCACGGGAATCTTGAGTTCCTTCACCAACTCGACGAAATCCTTGCGGAATCCATTCTCATCAGCCAGGGGAGATTCGGGATCGTAGATGGTGCCGTAGACAACACTGCGGATAGGCTCAACGAAGGCCCCGTAGATCTTGGGGTCCACCTCCCCGACTTCACGGTCCAGGTCAATCTTAATGACAGCCGTTTGTTGTGCCCTGAGGCTCCCGGTTGTCAAGATGGAGAGAATCATGCCGCCGAGTAGGATGTTTGGTGTCTTCATGAGGAATTCCTTTCAAGTTACGCTGACCAGGATGTCTTATTCTGTGATTTCGGCGAACCTCAGTTGCCTTGAGCCAGTTGTTGATACAGGTCTTTGTCGAACTCTCCCAGGCCGGTGATGCCGTGCAGGTGGTTGACGGAAACCCACGGTAGCCAGGTACGGAGGGCTCCAATCCCTCTAACGCCTGGTCCCATGCGCCAGTGTTCCTGCTGCCAGCCGGGACCCAGCAGGTCGCACGTCAGAGAGACAATCCGTAGCCCTACAATCATGCCAAACGATCCGTATCCGGCCATGATGAGAATTCCCTTGAGACGCTTGGGAAAATGTGCCTGCTATCTGAATGACTATTCGTAAATGAAAACGCTGATTTGGTCAAATGAAGTCCCGCCGAAATAGTCATCGGAGATCACACTTCACAGACCCCGCCCGAAAAAGACGTCCGGTCCGGCCCAACGAACGAGTCTGTCGGTCAAGGCCCGATGGCGCAGACGGCCTCACCGTTGACCTTGGGCCACTACCCCAATCCGGCTTCGGTTGCCGTGCGAGGGAGCAGTCCATGCTTGAATTCCCGTTCGGAATGGCGGTATATTCTCACGTCAGGACGCCGGCGCCCTTGCCGGGCAAAGGTCACGTGGGAAATGTTGGGTGAAATCAGAGGTGAACGATATGAAACATGCCAAGTACTCGTCGGGATTTCTGGCCGTTATCGTGAGTCTGACCCTGCTGCAACCGCTCGCGCAGGCGGAGGCACTGGACGACGGCCAGGCCAAAGCCAAAGTCCAGCCGAAGATTTCACTGAAGGCCCGGGCGTTTCGTCTGGAAGATGTGCGCCTCTTGGATGGGCCATTCAAGCACGCCATCGAGCTGGACAAGCAGTACCTGCTTTCGCTCGAGCCCGACCGGCTGCTGCACACCTTCCGCATGAACGCCAAGCTGCCTTCCTCCGCCCGACCTCTGGGCGGCTGGGAAGAGCCCAATGGCGAGCTGCGAGGTCACTCGATGGGTCACTATCTCTCGGCGATCGCTCTTATGTACGCCAGTACCGGCGACGAGACGCTCAAGGAGCGGGCCGAGTACACAGTCGCCGAGCTGGCCAAGTGCCAGGCGGCCCTGGGCTCCAGCGGCTATCTCAGCGCCTATCCGGAAACGTTCTTCGATCGCGTCGAGGCGCGCCAACGGGTGTGGGCTCCGTACTACACAATGCACAAGATCTACGCGGGTCTGCTCGACGTCTATGACTACTGCGGCAATCAGCAGGCGCTGGACGTCTGCAAGAAGTTCGCCGACTGGGTAATCGCCCGCAACGACAGGCTCACCGACGAGCAGATGCAGAGAATGCTCGGCGAAGAGCACGGCGGCATGAACGAAGCCTTGGCGAGTCTCTACGCCCTGACCGGTGAAAAGAAGTACCTGAAGATCTCCCTGCGGTTCAATCACAAGGCCGTGATCGATCCGGCTTCCCAGGGGCAGGATCGGCTCACCGGTCTGCACGCCAACACCCAGATTCCCAAGTTCAGCGGCACCGCTCGTGAATACGAGCTGACCGGACGGGACGATCTCAAGACCGCCTCGCTGTTCTTCTGGGAGACCGTCGTCCGGGAGCGGTCCTACGTGATCGGGGGAAACAGCAATAACGAGCAGTTCACCGACAAGAACAGGCTTTCCGAGGCTCTCGGTGCGAGAACGACTGAGACCTGCAACACGTACAATATGCTCAAGCTCACGAGGCATCTCTTCTGCTGGGAGCCGAACGCCCAATATGCCGACTACTACGAGCGGGCGCTGTACAACCATATTCTCGCCTCGCAAAGCCCCGAGACGGGAATGATGTTCTACTTTGCCCGGCTGGGCTCCGGCTCCGTGAAGGAGTACAGCACGCCCACCAATTCGTTCTGGTGCTGCACCGGCAC
>CAZGRF010000565.1:0-2781 GCA_964527825.1 uncultured Pirellulales bacterium | reverse complement strand
CACGGCTGAAGCGAGCAAGTCTTACTTCGGCGAACCCCTCTGCGAGACCATCATCGCGGGCGACATCAACGGCGACTGCAAGGTCGACTTTGCAGACTTGGCGATCCTGGTGGATCACTGGTACGAAGGCGGGAGCGAATAACTGCCATTGTAGGTCCGTCATCAGAGAAAGCAGAGAACGGACACGAAGGACCGGCCCAGAGTCGTGACCACCCCGGCCCGGAACGCGGCCGGCGGTTCGCGCGCGGGCGAAGCTACCCTGAGCAAAGCCGAGGGAACGTTCGCGAGACGCGCAAAAAAAGAGGCGTCGCGAACGCGGCGACGCCGGAGAAAAAGATGAAACGGTTTCCATTTCTTCTATCGGCATACCGTCTCCACATTCACCAGCTTTTTTCCGGAAATTGCCGAACCGGAGCGCCGGCCGGGAAGCATTGACAAGTGGCGTGCATTAGGTGATATAGCAGAGGTCGCGGCCGATGGCACGAAAACAGAGATGGCCGGGCATTTGTCGCCGACAAAATGGGAAATTAAGGGGCACAACTATGATTCTTCCCAGGTTTATCAAGAAGCTTCTGGCCGTACTTCGGGGCAGTGTGGCCCCCCCACTGATCTTTCTGTCCGTTCTGATTGGGTTTTGGACCGGGCTGATGCCGGGCTGGTCGGGCCTGCACACGGCGCTGCTGGTCATCGTGCTTCTGCTCAACATTCATATCGGCCTGTTCCTGCTCTCGCTGGGCATTGGCAAGGCTGTGAGCCTGGCGGCGGCCCCCCTGCTGTACCATGTCGGCGTATGGGTCCAGGAGTACCTTTCGGGCCTGCTTGCGGCGTTGTCCGCCATTCCCGTGGTCGGGATAACCGATTTCAGCAAGTTCGCCACGGCGGGGTCCTTGGTCCTCGGCCCGGTCGTCGGAGCCGCCGCAGGGCTGGCATTGGCCTTCCTGGTCATCAACTTCCGCCGGATGATGGTCAAGCTCGACGAAAAATCCGAGAAGTTCCGCACGTTCTATTCCAAGACCTGGGTCCGGATTCTCGACCGCCTCCTGATCGGCAAGCGCGCCAAGGACGTCAAGAGCATGTTCGTCAAGGCCAAGTACGTCCGCAAGGCGGGTGTGGTTTTGGCCGTCCTTGTGGTCGGGGGATTCCTGGCCGTGGCGCATCTTCTCCAGAATACGGCCGTGAAGAACTACGCTACGCAGGCATTGACGCGCGCCAACGGAGCCGAGGTGAACCTGGCGAATCTGGGCATCTCCGTCCTCGGCGGCGGCGTTTCGGCCGAGGGCCTGCAGGTCACCGACGCCCAGAAGCCCCAACAGAATCAGTTGGTCGTCGAGAAAGTTGAGGCCAACGCCAGCGTGTACGATCTGCTGCTGGGCCGGCTTGTCATGGAGAACGTCGAGATATCCGGCGTACAGTTCGATCAGTTGCGACAGACGCCGGGCAAGGTGCTCGAAACTCCTGCCGAAGAGGAGAAGCCCTTCGACCCCAATGCCTACAAGGTGACGATCGAGAACGTCGCCAAACTGGAAAAGTACGTCAAGGACGCCAAGAAGATCAAGGAGCAGTTGCAGAAGCTAAGCAAGTGGCTTCCCGAAGGCAAGAAAGGTACCGCGCAGCCGGAACAGGTTGCACACAAATACCTCGACTACCTTAAGCTGCGTGCCGAGACATTGCCCTCGCCCAAGGTGCTGGCCAAGCGCATACTGGCCGACAAGGTAGGGATTCCATCCGAGTTGTTCGGCAGCAGCGAAATCCTGCTGACCAATCTCAGCGATGCGCCGCAGGCGCTCGGTGAGCCAATCACCCTGGAACTGAAATCGCACGAGACCCCGTCTGCCATAAAGGCTACGGTGGACTACTCTCAGCCGGGCACGCCGCAGATATCCGGGAGATTCGATGGGTTCGATCTGAGCAAGGTTCAATCGAGCCTGGGCGATCGGGCCGGCATCGCCTTCCAATCGGGGTCCGCTTCCGGGACCTTCGCCGGGCAACTTACGAAAGAACTGGTCGACCTGACGATCAACGTCAGTGTCAAGGACCTCAAGGCTACCGGCCAAGGGAACGGCGTCTTTGGCCTCGGGGGCGAGCAAACCTCAGAGATCATGCAAACACTGAACGAGCTGGGCGCGACCATCCGCGTGATCGGCCCGATTACCGAGCCGCGTCTGACGTTCGATGTGGATGCGCTGCCGGACGCGCTGAAGAACGCGGTGACGGCGCGACTGGAGAAAGAGAAGCAGCGGGCCCTCCAAAAGGTCGAAACGAAGATCCAGGAGAAGATCGGCGACAAGATCCCCACAGAGGCCAAGAAACCGGTAGAAAACCTGCTCAAAGGCGGTTTGGACCTGCTCGGTGGCAAGAAGAAGGAAGAAGATAAGCCCCAGTAGCAGGCGGTGAGGCCACGCACGTCCGGCGGGCGGGTGACACACAATCTGTTCGAGAGATAGAAAAAAACAGCTCCTGCAAGGCCAGCGAAGCAAGAGCTGTTGAAAGGGAAGTCTTCTTCATTCGCTTTTATCGGCAGGTGGGAGACCGACCTTGAGCACGATTGACGACGAGGGGCCAAATTCACGTGGCGGCGCAGACTTGTCGGGCAGCCTACGGGATAGTCTGCTCTTGCCCGACGGGCTGATCGCCACGCATGATCTCGAGAGCTGTCTTTTCCGATGGGCCCAGCGCGAGCGGCTTGTCAAACCGAACGGCGGCCCGGCTCAAGCCATCCGAAACGCTCTCGATCCTACGCACGTGGCCCGGCTCAGTGATCGTCACGGTGGACATAGGGTC
>CAZGRF010000564.1:0-2792 GCA_964527825.1 uncultured Pirellulales bacterium | reverse complement strand
CCCGAGATCCGGCTGGCTGGCTACCGTCATTCCGGCCCCCCAACCCACCACGGAACCATCCATTTTCAGCGCCAGACAGTGCAGGTAGCCGGCCGCCGTACCTGCATGATCGTTGCCCGCCGGCACGCGCGCCAGACCCAGATCGTAGGGATCTTCGCCCCACCAGGCAATCGTGCCGTCGCTGGAGAGAGCGACAGACTGATTCCCGCCAGCATCGACGGCTCTGTACGTCCCGGTCGTCGGCATGCCTTTAATAGCCGTGGGGTAGCCCCACGAAGCGAGTGAGCCGTCGGACCGCAGTGCCACGGCATGGGTATCTCCGGCGGCCACCGCGGCGAAATCGTCTCCTCTGGGGATGCCGGAGACTTGTCCCCACCTATCGTCGCCCCAGGCAAGGACGGATCCGTCGCTTCTCAGCGCTACGGCGAAGGTCAGCCCGCCGTCCACGGCCACGAAATCACTGCCCCGGGGCGCGGTCGAGACCTGGCCCACGCTGTCGTCGCCCCAGACGGCGAGGGAACCGTCCGTCCGGATCGCGAGACTGAACCGGGCCCCAGCTCCGATTGCCCGGTACGTACCCACCGGCACGTCGCATTGACCGTCATCGTTCTGTCCCCATGCCACCACCTCCCCGTCAGAGGTCAGCGCCAGGCCGTGGGCGTCTCCGGCCGCAATGGCGGCGTAGTCGGTACCTGCCGGCAGATCGCTCACCTGCCCGTAGCGGTCCGAGCCCCAAGCCAGCAACTGCCCGGCCCGTGCGGGCGAGCAAAGCCAAACGCTGACAATTGCGGTCACGACCAACAGATTGTACATTCCGAGCCGTTTCATTTTTCGTTCTCCTTACTCCGTTCTTCGCTTGATTGTCATTCTCAGTCTCTCAAGCCGCGCACCAGGTCGGATCTTCCGGGTGCGTAAGCCCTCCATAGCCACCGTCTAAGGATATTCCGGTCAAACGACGCAACCGCATGGAACGATATCTCTGTGTGAGACTGATCACCCTCCCCTGAATGCTCGTATCTGGCCACCCTGCACTCTCGGGGTTGCCGGCATGACCTTCCGCCTTTGGTCTGCGGGTATGTGCGCATCGAGCAGGCGCGCTGGCTCCCCCACTCCTTGCGATACTGCATACTGCAGGCCAACGCCGTACACCCCCGTGCAGACATTTTCATGTGCGATACGCAACCGCTGCCCTCAAATGCAATGTCTTGTCCGATGATCTTCCCGGCGTTGCCACCGGCATTCGGCGCACCATCTGTATTTGACGGCAAGTTGGATTCCCACTACCATAGTGCCATCGGACACGCGGATGTAACGGTAAATCTCAGGTCCTTGGAGGATGAATAGAGATGAAACTGCGGAATCTTCAGGTAAAGAACTTTCGCTGCATTGAGGATTCGACCGAGTTCACAATATGCCCGATGACGTGTTTAGTGGGCAAGAACGGGGCGGGCAAGACCTCTCTTCTCGAAGCTCTCTACAAGATAAACCCGGATGTTCAGGAATTGGCCGGCTTCGATGTGCTCATGGAGTACCCCCGGGCGCGCCGGCGCGAGTACCAGAAGCGTGCCGAGACCAAGCCTGATGACGCCGTGCTGACTACGTGGGAGCTCGACGACCAGGATGTCCAGAAGCTGGAGGGTGTTCTGGGCCCCGGGGCGGTCAAGTCCAGGACGATTGCCATTCGAAAGGGCTACTACCCCGCACGCCGTTGGGCCGGCGCGATTGCCAAGAGTGGAGACCTGCCTGCGCCGCCGGCATCGGCACCGAGTGAAGATGTGGAGTGCCCTCGAGAAGGCGTAAAGGGCCTGACGGAGATCGCCGGGCCGACCGAGCAGGTCGGATCGGGCGCCACTCAGGGATTGGAAGAAGCGTCCGGCCGCGCCGTAGTCCCGGTAGCAGGCGAGGGCGACGCCTTTTACGAGAAATACGTCGGGCAACTGCTGCCCAAGCTGCTCTACTTCTCCGAATGGCACATCATGGAGGGGCGCGTCTCAATCGACGCCTTGCTACAGAGGAGGCAGAAGGGTGAGCTGACCGGTCCGGATCGAGTCTTTCTCGCCTTGCTACAGTTGGGCGGGACCTCGATCGAGGCGATCAGCCGCATAGAAAGATCGGAGGAGCTCATCGCAGACCTGGAGGATGCGGCCAGGCCGGTGACGCAGGAGATCGCCAAGTACTGGAGCCAGGAGCGAGATCTAAGAATCAGCTTTCATCTCTATCCCGGCCGGCCTCAGGATCCTTCGCCGTTCGATCGCGGGCTGGTCTTCGAGACCCGTATTGTCGACACGCGAACCGATCTATCGCTCAACTTCGACGAGCGCAGCACGGGTTTCGTCTGGTTTTTCTCATTCCTCGTATGGTATTCCGACGTGCGCCGGCGTTATGGAGACAACCTGCTCATCCTACTCGACGATCCCGGCCTCGGCCTTCACGCCAAGGCCCAGTGGGACCTGCTTCGATACATCTCCGAGAGGCTTGCTCCCCGCTATCAGATAGTGTACGCCACACACTCGCCCTTCATGATCGATCCTGAGAAGATGCAATGGGTGCGCACGGTTGAGGAGATCCCCGAAGACACAGCGGGCGGACGGTCGGACCACATCGGCACCAAGGTAGGCGACGAGGTCCTGAGCACCGACTACGACACGCTGCTGCCGTTGCAGGCGTCGCTGGGCTATCGCATCATGAAAGACCTGGCCGGCAACAGAAGACTGCTCCTGGTGGAAAAACCAGCCGACGTGATCTACGTGAACTGGTTCTCGGCTCGGCTCAGCGAGGCAGGCAGGCGAGGC
>CAZGRF010000563.1:0-2798 GCA_964527825.1 uncultured Pirellulales bacterium | reverse complement strand
CATCTTCCGAAACGCCATCTTCGCCTCGCGGCTCTCATGGTACCCGACGGCATCCACAACGACGGCCACGCGCTTGTCCCTTTGCAGCAGGCCCAAGGCGGCGGCCTTCACCGCGCCTTCGGCGCAGGCGCCGATCAGAATGAACTCGGCCGCACAGAGCTCGCTCAGCAACCGGTCGATCCGCGGCTCGTCGAACGGGTCCATGCACCGCTTGTGCAGAACAACCTGCTGGTAGCGCCGGAGCATGTCACGAGGCAGATCCGTGCTGCCGTCGGCCGGGAAAGTGATGCGATTGGGCACAAGGGTGTAAGCGATCTTCGTCTGACCGAGCGTGCCGTCAATGCAGTACTTCGGCTCACCGTTGTGGCCGTTGTTGGCAGCGTAGACTTCGCAGGTGGAGATGATGGGGATATCCCGGCGTCTGGCCCAGGCCATCATGCGGCGGATGTGCGCCAACACCCGCCGATGATTTCTGATACAGGCGCCGCCATCGGCCAACATGAAATCCCTTTGCGTGTTGATATCGACGAGAACCTGCCTGCGCCTGGCCCTGACCATCTGAAGTATCATCCTCATACTCCCTTTCCGGGCACGAGCGATTCCGGTTCTACCCAGAATACGCGTCACCCACAAAAGAGTTCACGTCTTCTCTTCACTAATCGTGTGCCCGTTGAGCGCACTTTAGTAACGGTGGTACTGGAAATTTATTTGCCGTTTCACCCGATTGCGATGTGTCCGTATAATGGACCTTGCAAAACCTACTATTTGCTGTGTGAATTACGCTCTTGCGCACCATCGAGATGATGGGACACGAACTGAGAAAATACGCCTCGGCAGCATTAAGATCGGAAGACATCATCGGTCGGATCGATCTTGCCCAGATTTTCGGACGTCCCGGCCCGCTTCATATTGAAATCGGGTCCGGGAAGGGAACCTTCCTCGTCCACGAAGCACAAGCGCAGCCGCAAGTGAACTTCCTCGGTATCGAGTGGGCGCGCAGGTTCTACCGGCACGCGGTGGACCGCATCGGCCGCTGGGGCCTGACCAACGTCCGCATAATCCGCACCGACGCTACGACCTTCCTAGCCGAATTCGTACCGCCCGAATCGGTGGACTGCTTTCACATCTACTTCCCCGATCCTTGGCCGAAGAAGCGCCACCACAAGCGACGGCTCATCCAGGCAACGAACGTGACCGTCTTGATTCGCTGTCTCAAGCGTGGAGGGGACATCCGACTTGCGACGGACCATGTCGAGTACTTCGAGCAGATGAAGGAGGTGGCGATGGCTTGCCGCAACGCGCTTGAGCCGACGGAATTCGTCCGGCCCGCCGGCGCCGCAGAAGGTGAGCTGACCGGCACCAACTACGAGCGGAAATACATCAAGGACAAACGCACCATCCACACGCTGGCGCTAAGGAAGAAATAGCCTCGTCGCAGGTCCCTTTGAGCCGGACCTTTTGACCGCGCTCGGGGCGGCAATTCGAAAGGAGCTCAGCGTCTACTTGATGATTCCCTTGGCCCTGGCAATGTCGGGCTTCGTCTCAACGAACCAGGCGTCGCGGGCCTTGTTGCACTCGGGACAAACGTAGTCGAGGGCCCATTCCCCGTAGACTGCCACATCACCCTCCCAGCGGCGCGGGCTGTCGCAATGGGGAAACAGCTCGTGCATAGCGGCCGCCCATTCGGGTCCGTAGAGATCGTACCCGGAAATGACCGGCACCTTCTGCTTGGTCATTACGCTGGCGTGGACTTCGCAGATCGGAGGCTCTCCGTAGTCCCTTCCCACCGTCAGGTCGGTCATGCATCCGGCCGTCACCACGAGGAGCAAGAGAAGGCATGACACGTACGCCAGACAACGGCTTGTGCGAGCGACAACCATATTCGTCCTGAGAACTCAAATCCTGGCAGCATTCTACCTGGACGCCGTCGAGTCTTTCAACATCAGTCTCTCTATAGTCATCGACTATGCGGCCCGACAACATTCACTCTTTCGCGCGCCAGTAGCGCGCAACGCCGTAACGTCCGAATAAATGGCCCAGGACGCCCGCTCAAGCTGAATGAGCGAGGACCTCCCGCTCGCGGGTCCTCAACAGCTCGATCATCTCTTCTACGGTTTCGGCGGCCCTGAGCTGATCGAGAGACTCCTGGCCGTGGAGCATCCGACACAGGCGGGCCAGCAGGTGCAGGTGATGGCGGTCGTCCTGCGAGGCTATCAAGAAGAACAAATCGGTGAGCCTGCCGTCGGGAGCGCCGAAAACAATGCCGCGCCCGGTCCGGCCGACAACCAGGACCGGCGCCCCGAGGTCGTAGGGCAGAGGGCGGCGCGGATGCGGGATGGCGATGCCACCTTCAACCGCCGTGCTGCACAACTCCTCACGCGCGACAACGGTTTCCAGCAAAGCTTGCTCGTCGTATACCAGGCCGGTGTTGCCGGCCAAGCCCACCAATTCCCTCAGGAGGCTATTCTTGCCCCGTGACTTCAGTTGCACGGCAACCGCTTCCGGCCTAAGCAACGGGCTGATGACGGGCTCGTCCTGCTGCTTCTGCCGGTGCGCGCCGATTCCGGCGTCCACTTCGGCCAGGTGGTTGCCGTTCATGGTAGCTATGTTCTGCTGCAGCCACTCGGTGATCTCGGCCCGATTGAAACGCAACTGCCCCCCAACCTTCTGGCATGGGACCTCGCCCCGCTCGGCCATGCGTTCCAGCCGCCGCGTATCGGCGCCCAGCATCTGGGCCAATTCCTTGACAGTCATGCTTCTATAGGGCATTGGGTCGCTCTTGGCTCAAACAGGCATCA
>CAZGRF010000562.1:0-2798 GCA_964527825.1 uncultured Pirellulales bacterium | reverse complement strand
TTCCACGAGGACCACAAGCCCAGCATGAACGTCAGCCCGACCAAGCAAATCTTCAAGTGCTTTGCCTGCGGCGCCGGCGGTGACGTGCTCAAGTTCGTCCAGATGCGCGAGAACCTGACCTTTCCGCAGGCGGTGGAGCGGCTGGCGGAACGGGCAGGGATTCAACTCGAACCGGTTAAGCGTCTACGGTCGCAAACGCCCAGCCAGGCTCCCGACGTTGATCCCAACGTGCTGGCTCGCCTCAATGCCTGGGCGACGGAGTTCTTCAAGCGCAGTCTCGACGATCCTCAGAGGGGCGCAGCGGCGCGAGCTTATCTGGACATGAGGAAGATATCCCCCGAGAGTATCGCAAAGTGGCGTCTGGGGGTGGGGCCGAACGCATCGGACGCTCTCGCGCAGGCGGCCGCGGCCAAGAAGATTCCGGCACGCTTGTTGCAGCAAGGCGGTCTGACCACCGCGACCGGCCAGGATCGCTTCGTCAATCGCCTCATGTTTCCGATCTCCGACGTGACGGGGCGCGTTATCGGCTTTGGCGGCCGGACGCTCGGTGATACCGGCGCCAAGTACATCAATTCGCCTGCGACACCGCTTTTCGATAAGAGCAACACCCTCTATGGATTGGAGCAGGCCCGGCATAGCATCGTCGCGACCGGGACTGTCGTTGTTGTTGAAGGCTACACGGATGTAATCATGGCCCACCAGTTCGGCTGCACCAATGTCGCGGCGACCTTGGGCACGAGTTTCACACCCGGACACGGAAGGATTTTGCGTCGGTATGCCAAGCGCGTCGTCTTACTCTTTGACAGCGACACTGCCGGCGTGGAAGCAGCCAACCGGGCACTGGAAGTGTGTCTGTCCCAGAGAATCGACATCAAACTGGGGTTTGTTCCGGAAGGCAAGGACCCGTGTGATTTTCTCTTGGCTGCCGGCAAGGAAGCATTCGACCGTGTTATCGAACAGGGCACCGATGTGTTGCAGTTCAAGTGGGATAGGCTGACCGAGGCATTCAAAAGCGACGACTCGCTGGCAAGCCGCCGCACGGTCTTGAATGAGTTCCTCCAAGCCATAGCGACCGGCCTGGCCTCAAGCAACCTGTCGGCGATCGACAGCGGCCTCATTGTGAACAAGCTCTCGAAGACCATCGGGCTGACGGCGCAGCAGATCAACGCCGACCTGAACAGGCGGATGAGGCGCGTCTCCAGGCCGGCACAGGACGGCGGCGACCGGGGAAACGGAGTGAAAGCCGTCGATTGGGGGCAGGGTCTTGACGCCGCGGCCCAGCGAGAGGTCCTGGAGGTACTGATCAACGAGCCCGGCTTGCTCCATGCGAGCGACCTGGAGATCTCCGAGTCCCTGTTTGACGTACCCGTGTTGCGGGAGGCGGTGCGCGCGTTATTGGACGCGATTGGATCCGGTGAGGATTTCTCGCTCAACTCCGTGTTGGCCCGGACGGAATCGGTGCAGGTAGCCGAGTGTCTCGTCGAGCTCCAGAGGGTCGGAGAGGAGAAAGGCAACTATCATTCCAGGTTGAGAGATGCAGGGGAGGTCCTGGCTCGGCGCAGAGACCGCGCCGAGTCTGTTGCGACCGAGAAGGCCAGAGGCGACGTGGATCTGGCTGAATCCGGCAATGGCACTGTCGGCCGGCGGAATCCGCACAGTGTCGGCATGACATAGCCTCCAAGAGTGCGGCAGATGGCCGCAGGGCGAACTACGACACAGACGTGACCGTACAATCAACTGTTCCGATAACATGATAAGCGGCGCGAGTATTCTTAGTGAACGAGGGTGATGGTTTCGGGCGTTTGCACTTTAGCTTTAGTGGAGTCCGTATTGTGGCGAAGAAAGAAGGGAAGTCAAAGAAAGCGGCAGATATGAACAAGACGCAAGTCGATGAAACTTCTGATGCCTCGAAGGTGCAAGACCCCGAGCAGTTGATCAAGCCGCTCATTGCGAAGGGCAAGAAGAGGGGCTTCCTCACCTATGAGGAAATGAACGACGCGCTGCCCGATGAAGCCGTCAGCGCCAGCCGTCTCGAGCGTCTCCTGGCGACCCTCGACGAAATGGGAATCAGTCTCATCGATGAGAGCGACGCGGAGGCGCGCCAGGCAGCGAAGACGGACGAAGGCTTTGAAGAGGACGCCGCTCCTGCGGCTGAGGAAGAAACCACCGAAGAGGCCGAAGCCGAGGAAGAGGACGGGATCCTGGAAAAGGAGCTTGTCGAGGGAGAGGCCTCCCGTCGGATCGACGACCCCATCCGGATGTACCTGACGCAGATGGGGCAGATCCCGCTTCTGACGCGGAAGGACGAAATCTCGCTGGCACGGAAGATCGAGATTGCCCGCATGGCCTTTCGCAGGAAGATGCTCCAGTGCGACTACTGCGCTCGCAATGCCGTCGAACTGCTTCAGCAGGTGTACGACGGCTCCATGTCGTTCGACCGAACGATCAAGACCGGGACCACCCCGCTGACCGCCAAGGGTGTCATCCGGAAGCGAATGGTCGCCAACCTCAAGACAGTCATCGAGCTTCTCGACATCAACCAGACACTCTTTCAGAAGCTCAACAACGCGGAGGACAAGGACGCTCTCAAGACGGAGACCAAGCGGCTCCGGAGGAACCGTCGCAAGATAGCGACACTCCTGGAGGAGTTGAGCCTGCGCACCAGCCGTATCCAGCCGATGAAGATCAAGCTGCACGGCGTCTGTGAGAAGATGCGCCAGCTTGAGGCAACTATCAGCGCCGGCGTCAACAGCATTATGACCGCCGACGATATCGAGGCCGCCAAACAGGAACTGGCC
>CAZGRF010000561.1:0-2811 GCA_964527825.1 uncultured Pirellulales bacterium | reverse complement strand
CGCCGCAGACCAGCACGGCCAAGCGTCGCGCGGCCCGCATCACCGGATGGGTCAGCGTGATCCGGTTGAGTGTGTCGTCGCGCACGTAGACGGCGCACGCCAGGTCATCGGTATCGAACGGCGCGTAGGAATTGGGCAGGAGCGACCCGGTGTGACCGTCCGGCCCCATGCCAAGCACGACCAGATCGAACTGAGGAACGTCGCGGGCCGCGAGACCAAACACGTCGCGAATTGTCTCTTCGTAGAAACGAGCAGCGGCGCGAATGTCTTCGTGCTCAGCATGAATCCGGTGCACGTTGTCCGGAGGAATGGGGACCTTCGTCAGGAGCGCCTCGGCGGCAAGCCGGTAGTTGCTGAAAGGCGAATCCGGCGGCACGCAGCGCTCGTCCACCCAGAATACGTCAATCTTCTCCCACGGAAGTGCCCGTGCCACAGGACTGGTGGCGAGGACTTCGAAGGAACGCTTGGGCGTATGCCCCCCGGACAGGGCCGTATAGAACCTGCCTCTGGTCTGGATCGCTTCGCGTGCGACCGAGACAAAGAGGTCGGCCGCCCGCTGTGCGAGGTCCTCCCCGTCGGAGGCAACCTCGATATTGGGTTGATATCTTGCAGTAGTCTCCATGACTGCACCGCTCCCAAAAGAGTCGCAGAAAGGCGGACTCCAACCACGATCTATCGACAGACAGCGGCCTCGGGATGGACATGCCGACTTGCCGGCCCCCGGCATGAAAATGCGTCCAGAAGTGAAACAGCAGTCGGTCTTGAACTCATATCCCGCCGCTTTCACCTATCGGTCAACACCGCTCTTATTATCGCACCTGGATCGGACGCTCGCCAGCAAAATCTACCGTCTGTACAAGACGGCCCTGACGGCTCTCGGCACCGTCAGGATTCACGCCGGCACAGACGCAACGAACGGTCATTTCGTCGCGACTTCCGGCGCGGCGGCTGTAGCACCCCAGTCCCCTCCCAAGGCCAGATGCAGATTGACCCGAGTATTCCAGATTTGACCTTTCAGCAGGGCAACCTGTTCGTCTGCGACCAGGCGCAGTCGCTCCGATTCCAGGACCGTCAGGATACTCTCGACGCCCTGCTCGTATCGCCTCTGAGACAGGGTCTCGGCCTCCCGTGACTCAATGAGCTGGCGCTGCGTGTGCTCGAGCTGGGCCTGCAGATACTGCTCGCTCACCAAAGCGTCTTCAACCTCCCGCATTGCCGTCAGGACCGTGGTCCCGTAGTCGGCGGCCAGTGCCTCGTAGGCGGCCTTGGCCGCACGCACCTGGGCTCGGAGCCGGCCGCCTTGGAAGATGGGCTGGGTCAGGCTGACCGTCACCGAATAAGTCTCCGCAAAACCCTTCCACAAGTCCGACCACACGTCGCTGCTCGAACCGTAGCCGGCACTGAGAACCAAGCCCGGATACAGTTGAGCGATACTGGCGCCGATGCGCTCGTTGGCCGCGCGCAGCGAGAACTCGGCCGCCCTCACGTCGGGCCGTCGCTCGATCAGCGCTGCGGGCACGCCCACGGGGACCGGTTCCAAATCCGGCAGGTCTGCCAGCGTCGCAGGCAGGCTCGCCGAGGTGCCGGGTGCGCGGGCCAGAAGAACGTCCAGAGCGTGCCGTGCCGTCGCCAGCGACAGCTCGATGGCCGGTTCCTGGGCCCTGGCCGCTTCGAGATTGGCGCGGGCCAGCCGCACATCGACCGGGCTGACGAGCCCTCCCTTATACCTTCGCTCAGTGATTTCAACCGTTCTGGCCCGACTCTCGGTGCTGGCTTTCGCGATCGCCAGACGCCTCTGGATCGTCGCGATGGTCGTTCTCGCCTGAACCACGGTCGCAACGATCGAATTGGCCAGCGCCTGCTGACTGGACTCGGCGGCGAACAGGTCGGCCCAAGCCGCACGCTGCGACCGACGCAACTGGCCCCAGAAGTCCACCAGATATGACACCGTGAATCCCTGCGTCCATGTGGTCGTCGCAACACTGAATCCCCCGCTGGGGAAGTTCGGGTCCATGCCGCCAAAGCCGCCGAGGTTGAAATATCGCCTGCTGCGATCACGCGTCAGGCCGTACGAGACGTCGGGCCAGAGTTGTCCGCGCGCCTGGGCCAAAGCCTCTTGCGATTGAAGAACGCGGGCCGCTGCGCCCTTGAGGTCATAGTTGTTTGCCAGTGCTTCTCGGACCAGCTCGACGGTAACCGGATCGCCAAACCGCTCCCACCAGCGGTCGTAAGCATCGACCTCGTTGACCTCCACCGGTTGCGGTTCCGCGTTGACGAAGCTCGCGGCCGTATCAGCGGGCGTCTGCGGCCTGGAGAATCTCGGCCCCATCATGCAGCCCCCCACCGCCAGCACGACGACGAACGAAGCCAGCACATGAAGGACAATGGCAACGCTGACCCTCATTACTCATCTCTCCACAAATACAGGCCAATCCCTCCGGCCGGGGACCGGGAGGGCGATCCGCAGACACACCCGCAGCGCGACCGCCACCCTCCCGAAACGGGCGTTCTCATGCCAGTTTGGGACATTCGCCTGAGAAAGCAAGCGGTTTTTGCCGCGAATCTCGGCATGCCACGCGCGAGCTTTCCGCAAGCCGGCTGCCCTCAGGCACTTGCCGACCATGCGAGCGCTCGTCGCCGCCGGCCGGCTCGGACACGTCCGGCCGAACGACAGCACCGGCGGTCGAGAATTTGCTCGAATCGGAGGCGAAAGCGGTTGACAGTGAGGACGCGAAATCGCTATGGTATCGCTTTCTACAAAATCAGGGGCCGTAGCTCAACTGGTTAGAGCATCGGACTGTCGATCCGAAG
>CAZGRF010000560.1:0-2819 GCA_964527825.1 uncultured Pirellulales bacterium | reverse complement strand
AGCGCCTTGGCCATACGCTCCTGGTCGGCGGAACTGGCCGGCGTGATGGACAGGCTAATCACCGGATCGGCCACGAAGATGCTTTCGAGTGAGTAGTTGATGCCCTCACCGCAGATCGTATCACCACTGGCGCAATCCACGGCCAACAGGGCGACGATATCCCCCGGGCCGGCATCGCTGATGTCCGCACGGTCGTTGGCATGCATGCGAACGATCCGACCGACGCGCAGCATGCGGTTGGTGCGGGCATTACGATATTGCTGGCCCTTGACGATGCGGCCTTGATAGACACGGGCATAGCTCAACTGCCCGAAAGACTCATCCGTGATCTTGAAGATCATCGCCACCGGGGGGGCATCCGGATCGCTGGCCAGCGGGGTCTCCGTGCCCTCATTGTTGTGGTCGCGGGCAAAATATGAACGGTCCAACGGGCTGGGCAAAAAGTCGCAGACTGCGTCCATGAGCGGCTGAACGCCCTTGTTTTTGAAAGCCGAGCCCATCATCATGGGGACGATATCGCGATTGATCGTAGCTTCGCGGATGGTCCGGCGGATCATGTCCTGGTCGATGGGCCGATCTTCGATGAGTCGCTCGATCATCTCGTCATTGAACATGCTGAGGGCTTCCAGCATTTCGTGTCGCGCCTTCTCGGCGGCGGCAGTGTAAGCGGCGGGGATTGCCTGGCGCACGACCTTCTCGCCGCCCTTGCCCTCGAAGGTGATGGCTTCCATCGTGACCAGATCGATGACGCCCTGGAAGCTTTCCGCAATGCCGATATGCATTTGAATCGGCACCACGTTAAGACCAAGCTTCTCCCGGAGGTCGTGTCGGACGCGATCGGGATCGGCGCCGACGCGGTCCATCTTATTGAGAAAGGCGATACGTGGCACACGGTAGCGTTTCATCTGTTGATCGACAGTGATCGACTGGCTTTGGACGCCGCCAACGGCACAGAGGACCATGATGGCGCCATCGAGCACGCGCAGCGACCGCTCGACCTCGACGGTGAAATCCACGTGGCCGGGAGTGTCGATCAGATTGATGCTCTTGCCGCTCCAGATGACCTGCGTGGCGGCCGAGGTTATCGTGATGCCGCGCTCGCGTTCGAGGTCCATGTAGTCCATCGTTGCGCCGCCTTGGTCCGCATGGACTTCCTGCATACGATGGATCCGGCCGGCGTAGTAGAGGATGCGCTCGCTGAGCGTAGTCTTGCCCGAGTCGATGTGAGCTGAGATACCAGTATTTCGAATCTTACCGATCTTTTCCATGTGTTCGCAAACCTGTGCTTCAAACGGAACGCGTTGACCCGCCGCACTATAGGTGCTGCGACGAGCCTCGGCAATCATAGCCTCTCGTCTCACCCGGAGAGTAGTCTTTCGCGATCCGAGTAGCTACTGTGGGTTACAAGCGAAGGGCAGGAACCTGTATCTTCTCGAGGGAGAAGCCAAACCCTTAATGTTATCCGACTATGGGGGCGAAAAGCAAGAACAATTTGCTGCATTCTCCGAAAAAAAGATGCCGGTGCGTCGGGAGCCCCGAAATGTGCCGCTGAACCACTATCGGGGCGGTGACGATCGCGTCTGCTCCCGTCGAGAGGCATGTTCCTTCCTGTGATCAGGCGGCGCTATTGTGCGAAGCTCACTATGCGGCCTTACGCATCGGACCGGGACGGTGGCTTAGCCAACGGCTGTGGGTCGGCGACCTTGCGGTACCCAAGGGCTTTGATGATTTCAAGGACCTCCGTCCAGGTCGGGAAGGGACGGGAATTGGCCCGCTTGTACTCGTCGATCGCCATGATGAAATGGAACTGCTCGTCTGACATTTGACCTTCCTCGGCCGCTTTGCGCTCGTCGCTGCGGCGCCGTCCCGGGCCTCGGCGTCGATCCAGACCCAGTCGTCGGTCTACTACGCACTGCCTGCGGTCGATCCCGCTTCGCCTTTCTTCAAAGTCCGGGTCGGAGGTATTGGCGTCGTGCTGTCGTCTATCCCGGACGTTCCTGCGCCGCTCCTTGCCGTTGCGTCGATCATCGGGGTGTTTGCTGTTGGCCTTGGGCATAGCGGGGGGCCTTCCTCATTATTGTGCAACAACTGCTCCGCTCTTCACACAGAAGGGCAGTTGCCGAAGACTGGGCTCTCAATCGAATAGGCGCGCGGCTTAGAACTCGTCGTCGAACAGGTCTGCATCGAACTCAGCCTCGTCTTCGTCGTCGAGCGCAAAGTCGTAGAAGTCGTCGTAGGCGTCCTGGGACTCGATGACGACGTGGGCCTCATCCAGAAAGTCCTCCGGGACCATGATCGTGTAGCCTTTGTTCTCTCCGCTGGGGTCCAATTGCTCCCTGACGACCGCTGGGATGTCATTGAGCCGCAGGAGTGTCTCATATTCCCTGGCTTGCTCCATGTCACCCAGCAGGGTAACGACGACCAGGTCCTTGACCTTCGCCTGTCCGTTGTCGTTCTTATCCATCCGCTTTTCCATGTTCGTGCTCCGTAATCCAGTGGCGGCCGCAAGAATCCTGTGGCGTCCAGCCCCCATATCGACTCTTGTCTTCCTGAACTGCAGGGTTCTTCTCGACGGGTACTGCCTTCACCCTGCTCCAAAACTCATTTATGCCTATCGGCCTCATGGATGCAAAAATTTAGGGTTTGAGGCGTTTTTTTTGTTGCAAAGTGGCAATTGATGGGCAATAAGAGCGTCGAACGCCGTGCGGCGCTGGAGGATACGGTGCCGGAGCAGTTAGGTTCAAGGTCTTTTTTTCAGGGAGGATTTTTGCGATGGCAAAGAAGAAGAGGGAACCTTTGGTAGTGGCAAGCAAGGTGAA
>CAZGRF010000559.1:0-2829 GCA_964527825.1 uncultured Pirellulales bacterium | reverse complement strand
GAACCTGACCGACGATTCGCGCTTTCAGAGGAGCCGTCATGATGACGGGGGCTACGACAGCCCACGATCGACTTGGGCAATGAGATACCTGGCCAAGTCATCGAGTCGTTGCGAGCGACTCGAATGAAGCGGCAGAAGCCGTTGGTAGTCCCGCACCTTTCGCTGGTCCTTCACTTGCTCCACCCGGATGTCCGGCGCAAGCCACTTCTCCACCCGGTGAAGAGCGCCGATGAACAAAATGCCACTCTGATCCGGCTTCAGGGTCTCGCGTATCCGTCCGGCAATGAAGGCATCTCGCTTTCTGAGCAAGGCCGTCTTGCCCAGCTTGTATCTGGCGATCGCCACGAGTTTGGACCCGAGTGATTTGGCTCGGACAATGCCAATGAGCCTGCCATACTCACGCTTGACGAGGCCAAGATCCTCTGTCTTCACGAGAGCGGCGCCTCGGTCGAGGAGTCTCAGCACAAGCTGATAGTTCAGACTGCCGGCGGCTGCCGTGTCCTCGGCGATCCTGCGGGCGAGACTCCCTTCCGCCACCATTCCATCCTGGTAGACGTTCATGCCCTTCACATCCAGATGATCGAAAAAGTCAGATACCGAGTGCCAGAACCGAGCTACTGTCTCCCGATGTCGTATCCAGGCCTCTTCGCCCAGACGGGTAATGCCCCGTTCGGCTACAGCGCCGGCGATAGAGCCGAGGTCGGCGTCGGTGTGTACGATCGGGACGTAGAGGAGCGTTCTCATGGCAATGACGATCCGAGATCAGGTTGCCTTTGCTTCACAGCGGGCCATCCGTTTCCTTAGCTCCTCATTCCGCTCCAACTGCTTCTTGAGTTCCCGGTTTTCCTGCTCAAGGTCCTTGACCTTGGCCCCACAGGACAGGTAGGAGTCCTGTTGCCACCAGTTTATCCCCATCTCCTGCGCTTTGTCCACCGAGGCCACCAGCAGTCTCAGCTTGATGTTGAGCAACTCAATGTCCGCCAGTTGGACTCGAATGTTCCCGGCGATGACAATCCCCTTGTCCAAGACCCGCTCGAGGATATCCGCCAGGTTCGTGGCTTCCATCGCGTGCATCATCTTTTGTTCAGCCATAGCCCACCATTGATCTCTCGTGTCTCGCGCTCGCAGTGTGCCCATGAGGGCATAAAGAGAAACGCCTTACGGCGTCACTACAAGCGCGGTTCTCTACAACAAGTTCCCTAACGGTCCCAGGTTGATGTTGAGATCCTCGTTTTCCAGTCCGAAGAGCCCTTGCATCTCTTTCACTTTGTCCTCCAGCTTCATCAGCGTCACGCCGAGGTTCTCGATCTGGTCATCGGAAAGCGAGCCGGCCTCCATCCGTCTCATGGCCTGCTTTTCCAGAAGCTGCCGGATCAGCTCGATCAGGGTCAAAACGAGCTTCGCCAACCCTTTTTCCACGTTCTCCGGGTCAGCGTTGATACGCTCTGGTAGAGACGCAATATCTTGCGTCTCTGCTCGCTCGATATTCACAAACGCCCGGGGTGCGTCGGTTTCGACTTTTCCTCCAACGATCATTCGTCTGCCTTGACTGGAGATTTCGGATTGCCGAGCTCGCGGCACCCGTCAGGGCGCAAACCTACGAAGTTATACGGAGGCCACGGACCGCTGAGCAGGTATCGCAAGCCCGGCTGGGCGTCTCTGATCCCACTGAAGGCCCGGCGAAAGGCCTCGGTCTTGTCCCTGTCGACCAGGTAGACCCCATCAAAGGCAAGACGGTCACAAGCATGGTTTCGCAATCGCTTTTCAGTGGCGACCTCACTCAGTACGGCGTCGAGCTCGCGCCCGAGCTGGGCCGTCTGCTCCTGCAGCACCTGCCGGCGTTTGTGCAGGTGATATCGCTGCTGCATGTACAACGTGCCAGTCGTCGTACCCTGCATTGGCCGCGTGTCGCGCGAATCTGCGTGCGGCGACGGCTGAGGCCAGGCCGCTTTGACGCCGAACTCCACTCGGCCGCGGACCCGCCAAAAGCTTTTGCGGAAATCATCGTAGTGCTGGACCATCATAGCGACGATGGCCTCGCGGCTCTCGAAGACGGTGGGAAACCTCATGGGCAGCACGGTATGGGCCGGCATCAATTGCTCCACTACCGTTTCATGTTCGACGGACCCGGCGACAACGTCGCTAACAGGCCGCTCCAATACACTGGTGACCACTCCGATCCCACGGTAGGGCAGGTTCGAGGCCGTACAGGCATGCAACCCAACGATGCCTGCCGGTATCGGGCGGTCCGAGTCGATGATGCAGTATGTTGCGTATGATATCGTCATTACGTTGGCTCACTCACGGCGCCGACGAACGCCGAGCCTCTCAACCGTTGCATCGTCTCAACCGAGCTGATCAGTGCCTTGAGACCTATGTATATGAGATCCACATCGGCTACCGAAATGACCACGTCACCGGACACGATCACCCCTTTGTCCAGGACCCGGTCCAAAAGCTCCAGGAGGGTCACGTCGTTTTTGGTGGAAGATGTGTCATTCATCCATCGCCCTCACCGCCAGATCACAGAAGTTGTAAGGTGGCCAGGGGCCGGTGCGCTCGACGAAGACACTCTCTTGAGCATACCGTCTGCCCAGGGCGTCCGTGGCTCCCATAAATACCTTCAAGTCGCAGTTGCCAACCAAGAAGACTGAGTTGAGGACCATGTCACCGCGTTTCTCTGTAGCCCACGTCGGCAAAACCTTATTGATCCGCGTCTGGAAGCTGATTTGCCCCAATACTTCCACAGTACGCCGGGCACATTGATTCATCGCTTTGGCCAAAGCCGCCCTAGTCAGGTCTTCCTGTTTCTTCTTGAGGAGAAAAGCC
>CAZGRF010000558.1:0-2838 GCA_964527825.1 uncultured Pirellulales bacterium | reverse complement strand
GCGTCGCCCCAGTGCACGATGGCCTGCACATCGGCCTCTTTGAGCCGCTCCAACTGGAGAGAGAAGTTGTCGATGCCGAGGTTGTAGGCCATCTCCAGGATGATAGGATGTCCCAGGCGTCGGCTGCCGTCATTGATCTCCCGCACACCGAAGCGGCCGTAGCGATTGCTCGACCGGATGATGCCGACCCGGTCCAGCCCGAGCTTGCGATACAGATAATCGACCAGCAGATAGCCCTGCTGCCGGTCGTCGCTGATGCAGCGGAAGACCCAGGGGATGTTCGTCTCGATGAATGTCGGATCGGTGTCGCCTGAGTTCATCATGGTGATCTCTGCCTTCAGCGCCACACGGATGGCAATGTGACTGTTGGCTCCGTCGATGGTCCCCAGGATGGCCCAGACGTGGTCCTTGTAGGCCATCTTGATGATCTCGTTGCCGGAAGCGCCCCAGAGCCCGTTGTCGTTGCTGACGACCAATTCGAAGGGGATGTTGCGTTTGAGATAACCGCCGGAAGCGTTCGCCTCTTCGATCGCCAGCCTGGAGCCCTGTAGCATCTTGATGCCCAACGGCTCCTCGTGGCTCTTGCCGCCGGTCGCGACCGAAACTGTGGACATGATAGGGCCGATGAAGCCGATCTTGACCGTGTCCACATGATCCGGCTCGGGGATCGCCCGGCCCGGGCCGGTGTACTCCATCTGCGTCAAGAAGTGTTCCTTATAGGGCTCGATGTGCCGGAACGGCTTGACGTCCTGCTCCGTCTCGGCGTAGTCCTCGTCTTCCCTCAAGGCCAGATCGGGAACCTGGTAGGCGCTGACGGAGTTGATCTTCTCGACAACCTCCGCCGTGTGCGGATCGATCTGGACACGGCCTTCTTCGGAGACCGGCTGTGCTGCTTTCTCTTGGGGCCCGCGACATGAGATCAGGCCCACGGCCAACATCAGAGACAATGGAACAATGAGACGCTTCATAACAAACCTCCTCGCTCAGCAAGCGTTTGAGCGGTCCTGCCCCTACAGTCTCGCGCATTGGTTGTCATTTGGCCTCCCGCGCATCCACGAGATTACGAGCCGATGGAGTGTGGGCGGGCCTATCCTTCAGGCCCGGATAGTACCCGGCGCCCTTGGCATGCGCCAATCCTTTCGAGGTCCCGACCCACACGTCATCACCATCGAATTCGGTCCAGAGCGCGTAGTTGTGCGGAATCCCATGCGGGCTGCGGACCCTTTCCTGGACTTCCTTATTGCGACTCACGACAGCGCTCCCCTCGTGCGTGTTGGGGTCCATCGTGTAGGTCACCCACGTGTCGGTCGCAACGTCCGCCACCACGCCGACCCCCTTGTCGGTCGCGAACCAGGCCTCATTGGCACTTCGGCCTTTGACGGCGTTGCCGAAATCGCTCGGCAGCCCCGTCTCATGGGTGTAGTAGCCGCGCCAATGCCGCCCGTCGTACCGGCACATGCCAAAATACGAACTGACCCACAGAATGCTGTCCACGTAGCTGACACCGGTCGTAATGACGTGGACCACTCCGTCGTCCCGGTAGAGGTCGATCTCCATCTCGCCGTCCGGGTCTATGTAGTCTTTCCACCTCTCCGTGGCCACATCGAACTCCAGGACGCCACTGCCCCAGATTCCCAGATAGACCTTGCCGTCATCATAGCACACGCCGTAGTTCCAAATCTCCTCCATCGGCGCGTTTTTTTCCGTATAGATCGTCCACTCGCCTGTAACCGTGTTATAGCGGCTCGCGCCCGCAGTGGTAGCCGCCCAGACGTTGTCGTTCTCGACCGCGACGCCGTACACGACGTCGTTCACCAATCCGCTGTTGAGCTGGTGCCAATGGTCGAAGCGACCCCCGCTGAAACGCGCCAAGCCGCCACCGAACAACCCGATCCACACTTCGCCCGTCTTGGGGTTGACGTCGAGACTGGAAACTACACGCCATGGCAGCCCGTCTTCTTCCTTCCAGCTCTTGATCTTGCCCGTTTGCTTGTCGATGCGGGCCAGACCATTCTCCGTGCCAACCCAGACCCGTGGGCCGTCAACCTTCACCGCGAAGATATGGTCGTTTGGCAACCCGTCCTTGGTGGTGAAGTGCTCCCAGTCGGTATAGACGTATGGAAGCTTGGCGGTTGCCGCCGTGGCGCTGAACACTGTGCACAGAAGGCACAACAGAGGACTCGTCACATGGCCCATATGCACCCTCACTTATAATAAGAACCCATTATAGCGTCTTGATGTATTCGATCAAATCGTTGAGCTGATCTTTCGTCATGTCGTTGGTGACGCCGTGCTGGTCGTGCGGATTGTATCGCGTCCAGATTTCCTCCAGCGTCTCGGCGATTCCGTCGTGTAGATAGGGAGCGGAGTCGTAGATGTTGTTCAGATGAGGCGTGTCGAAATGTGACTCGCGGTCGTACTGCAACTTGGTGCCGATATCATGGCGCTGGCGATCCGTATACAGCGGGGGACAGTGGCAAGTCACACACCGGTTTCCCTTCGGGATCATCCGGCCGTCATTGGTCATGGTGCGCTCGAACACCACCTTGCCACGGCGCTGGGCATCGGTTAGTTCCGCCCCGAGCGGCCGGTAGCGATTCGGCGGCCGGGGAATCGTGCAGATGTAGTTGTCCAGGGCCGAGAGCTCCTCGGGCGTGAACGGCTGAATCCGCGTGAAGAACACTGCCAGCCGCGGCCCGCACTGGCGCTGCAGGCTGGGATTGGTTCCCTCCCATTTGAACGGCGCCGTGTCGAGGATGCCGCGCAGCGTCCGGTTGTCGACGGGGCTGACGCCGATCCCGTCCGGTTCGATGTCGTAGGTCAGTCCGTCCACGTGTC
>CAZGRF010000557.1:0-2840 GCA_964527825.1 uncultured Pirellulales bacterium | reverse complement strand
TCCAGGAACTCTTCTTTGGCCGGGATGCGCAGCGGCTGTTCATTGAAAGGATACACGAGAGGGAACTCGGATTCCGTCACAAACCAACTGTCGTTCCGAATACTGAGAGACACATGCTTAGCGCCCGTTGTCCGAACCACTTCGTCGAGGAATCGCTGCGCCAGTCCCTCCGTCAGTTTCGCGTCGGTCCGCGCGAAGACATGCGTCCACAGGTTGATATTCGCCCAGCGTGACATCATCCACAGCAGCTCGAGTTTCTCGCCCCCGACAGTAAGCACGAGCGGATCGGTCTCTCCTCGAAGGACCTGTCGGTGAACGCTGCAGTCCCGATCCGACGACCGGAACACCATCCCTGATTCCCACTTCCAAACCTGTTTCAGTTCTATGCATCCGGGTCGTGCCCGGTCCAGCCGTTCCCGCCAACGCTCGTAGAACTCTCCCAGCGACCGTGCCTGTCCGGGGGCACGTTCGTTGTAATCTTCAAGAGAGCCGTACAGCGAGACCAGGCCCACCCTGATCTCATCCGAGTCCAGAAGCTCGATCGCCTCCAGCTGGAACTCCTCGTCGCCGAGAGCACCCACGAGAAATCTGATCGTCATCCGCCCGATCTCGGTGTCCGCCCAGATCTGCACGGGCTGGCCAGACATGGGCAGTGCCGAGACAGCGAGCACCGCAAGCACAAGTCTCATTTGGGGCAGTCGTTCGTGATCCAGGTTGTGATCGCGCCGGAACTCGCCGAAGGCGATCATGAGCGGGCGCACGGCTGCGTTGGCGGTGGCCTTTTCGAGGACTCCTGCGCGATCACCCAGAGTATCCCCGACGGCATCCCCGTGGAAGTCCGCATCAAGGGCTACCAGTAACCGCCTAGCCCGCCGGGTCGGACTATGGCAGAGTTATCTTGGTCGTCTGCCTGGCGTTGATCCTGATCTTCTCCTCGTGCGGTGTCCCTCCGCCCAGCGGCTCGATCTTCAGATGGTATTCTCCCGGAGGCAGGAGCATGCCTTGCCCGGGACCGTTGAACTCATCCGCCTGCCCGAAATACATCTCGTTGAGGTAGACGGCCGACCGGGCGCCATTCTTGATCTTCAACACCCCAAACGGCGGCCGGGCAAGGGTGACCCTCTCGAGCGTCCGGCGGAGCACGGTCTGCTCACCAGCAACGATGGTCACCTTTTCCGTCACCTTCTGGTAGCGAGGTTCGGCGATCGTCACCGTGTGCTCTCCGGGAGCCAGGCGGATCGCGTTGGCGCGGCTGCTGGATGTCGCGGCGGTGCCTTTGTATTCCCCGTCCACGAAGATGCCCGCTACGGAAGGTTTGATTCGTGTTCTCAGGTACCCTGCATCCACCTGGGCGGACAATGGAACAGCCGTGAGGAACAACGCCGCGAGCGCCAGGCTCGCAACCCAGAAACGGGAGCTGAGCGTGTGTCTCATGATGACCTCCTGCCCAAGTGTACACTGTCCACCCAGGATTTCCATTGTGGCATCCTGGGCAGATCCAGCAGACACTCACTGGGGCCAAGCGGGTCCCGATTCTCGTCAACGATAACACCAACGTCCCTTTAGAGAGCGAACCTGACCCAGGGCGTCGGAACCGGGAGTGGCGAAGCTGGCTTGATTTCAGATGCCAGTATCCTGTTTGTTCCGGTTCCGGAACATATTGGCCCTATTGCCTTGAGCAGACATAGGCTACCTCCATACTGGAGTTGGTGAAATAGAGCGGCGACTTCAGTTCTGTTCAATGGTGGGCGCAGCCATCATCTGTGCGCCAAACGCATTCGCGAGATGATCTACAATCTGGCACATCTCATCCAGTGCGGCCCGTGCCTTGGCTTGTGAGAACCTCCGTGAGACGCGGTAGAAGGTCTGCATGAGCCAGAAATCGGTTCGCAGCACGACATGTTCAAGGGTCACGCCGGCCATCGTGAGCGCGGCAGCTTGCCGCAGGAGATGAGTCACGACACGATAGTCCTTCTGCAGGGCGATCTCCAGAGCATCCATATCCGCTGAGCTGCGGACTTGTTCTCGAAGCTGGATGAAGCTGAGTCCGTTTTCGGTGGCGACCTCTCTGGTGTAGTCGCGCGCCGGGCTGGTCTGCAGGATCAGGATGCAAGTGTACCGGAGCCAATAGCCGAACAGGGCAGCGGAGACGATGATGATCAGTACGCTTGCGACCATGATAGAGTCCTTCGCCGGCAATGGTGCCGCACAGTGCCGTAGCCGTCAATAGATCCGAAGTCTCACGCGGTACTGGAACTTCGATAGGGTTTCTTCCCTATGTCGGAGTTCTGCCGGGCCGACGCGTCCAATCATCACGCACCTACGCGGTCCGTTCTGATGTGGGTAGGGTGGGGTGTGAAGACAATCGACGACGGTAGAATAGTCCTCACGAGCGATGGACTATCTTGCTAGGGACGTCGGCTTCAGGGTGGACGAAGAGCGCAGCACCATCCAAGTGATCCAGCGCGCGCCTGACGACGGCAAGTGGAGGGCGATCGGCGAGGCGCGGCAGTACCCGCTGAGTCCGTCTGAGATCCCTGGAGATCGGTACCGGGCAGTTGTGAGTTGGGATCTGGCATGGGCCACGCTCAGGCAAGAGCATCCCGCCGTCTACCGCAACCTACTGAAGACGGTGTGTCCAGAGGCTCTGCGGTGAGGGGAACAGTGATCCTAAATCCGGCAGTTTGAAGGCTCAGGCGGGGACCGGAAGTGTGTGCGATGCGTTCGTCGGCGGGTAATACTCGCGGAAGATCGCCCTCAGAAGCAGCCCCCATCTTTCTCGCTGCGTTACTAACCCGGCAACAAGTAAGTAGACATGATGAGGGGCGTCACCAGGCAGC
>CAZGRF010000556.1:0-2846 GCA_964527825.1 uncultured Pirellulales bacterium | reverse complement strand
CGTGTGCTGATCCCACTCATGGAACTCTACCAGAACGCCGACGGTTCAATTACCGTGCCTGAGGTGCTGCGCCCCTACATGGGCGGCAGAAACCGCATCGTGGCACCGTCCTGATGACCCGCCTGATGCACACTGGCATAGGAGACTCGACGAAGCGCCGGACCTAATTCCTCTTCATCTTCTCTTCGAGTCTCTCGGCGGTGGCGTCTAGTCGCCCTTGCACACTGCCAAGCTTCCCCTGGCTGCCGTCAAGCACCTGCTTCGCCTTGTCCGACATTGTCTCGCCTTCATCGACGACGTAGGGCGTCACGAAGACGATCAGCTCACTGTTGGTCTGGACCGCGTGGTTGTGCTGGAAGAGACCGCCCAGCAGAGGCAAGTCACCGAAGAGCGGCAGCTTGCGTTTGACGAGACTGTCCCTCTGGAAGAGCATGCCGCCAAGCATGATTGTCTCACCGTCCTGCACAATCATGTTGGTCGACGTCTCCATCTTGTCGCGAACCGGCTGGCTATTGACGATATCGACCGTGAGTTGCGAAAGCTGCAGGCGCACCATCATGTCCACGCGTTTCTCCGGTGTGATGCTGGGGCGCACCTGCAACACCATGCCCACGTCTTGGAAGGTGACATTCTGCTGGGACGAACCGACGCCGCTGAGGACCGAGCCTGCCAGGAAGGGTACCACCTCGCCCTTGAAGAACATCGCTTCTTCGTTGTCCTCGGTCCACAAAGTCTGCTGGTTGAGAACCTTGGCATTGGTCGTCTTGATGAGGAAGTCGATCAAGGCATACACAGAAGCCGTTCCACCAGCGATGGTGCCGGTCCCCGTGGCCCCGAGCGGACTGGTCGCGGTGTCCACGGCCACCGCCGAACCTCGCGTGGCCAGATTCGTCAGTTGCCCCAAGGCTGTTACCGCGTTCTCTCCCAGAGCACCGAAAGCGGTGGGATCGGTCGCTAACTGAATGCCGAGCGAGGTCATGCTGGTGTGATCAACTTCCACGATGATAGCCTTGATCAGCATCTGCTTGCCGGGAATGTCAAGTTTGCGGATCGTCTCCTCGATATCGTCCTGGAACTCCGGTGGCGCCAGGACCAGGATCGACTTGCTCCGGGGATCGGGAATGAAACGCACGCGCCCGATGACGTTGCTGATCGGCTCCTCATCGGACCGGGCGCGGGCGCCGCTCCTCGACCACGGGCTCGTGTATTCGTTGGCATTGCCACCATCACGGTTGTTGTTGCGACTGTCGTCGGGCGAACGCGGTTGGTTGCCCTGGGATTGGTCCATGGAGTACTCGCGGAGACCTCGGGCCGACCGCCGGATGGGGGCCACCGTTCCCGGCTCATTGAAGACAGCGTTCAGCCGCTCCGACAGATCTTCCGGGTCTGCATACTTGAGCTGGACGACCCGGGGGACCTCGGCCATATCCTGCCGATCCAGCTCGTAGATGAGTTGCTCGATAACAGCGTAGGCAGCGGGAATCTTGCTGATGACAATGATCTTCTTGGTCCCCGGCACCTCCTCGAAGGTAAGCTGGCCGTAGAGCGGGCCGACAATCTTCTTTCGCTGGTCACCGAAGTCCCCGTAGAGCACCAAACGCAGGATGTTCGACGAAGCACCCTGCCCTTCACTGAACAGATTCGTCAGCAGCTTCACCATCTGCACCGGATCGGAGTTGCGCAGCTCGATGATCCGGGGCTTGACCGCGTCCACATCCAGCGGTGTATCCCATTCATCGATCTGCTTCTCGATCTTGCGCATGTTTTCCGGCGAGGCGATGACGGTGACTTGCTTCATCGTTGGAAAAGCAATCACCTTGACCGTATCGGCACCCCCGGCGTTGCGGCCACGGCCCATGGCATAGTAGTAGTAGATGGCCGACGATGAATAGCTCGCGCCGGGGATGTCCTCGCCGTAGAGGCTCTCGATATTTGCCTTGATTTGCTCAGGATCAGCGTGCTCGAGATCAAACACTTTCGTCTCAAACGTCCCTGCCGGCATATCGATCTCCGCGATGAGCCCCTTGACCATCTCCCGCAGATCGGCCCTGCCGATGATCATGATTTGCCTGGACTGCTCCAGAGGTCTAACCATAATGCTGGGTTGCAGCCCTTCGGCCCCCGGCATATTCGACAGCGCATCGTCGATGCGCATGGCAACCTCTCGGGCGTTGGCGTACCTGACATTGACCGTCTCGTATTCGGATCGGACCGGGTCCTCGCGGTCGAGCTTCTCGATCCATTCGTGGATCTGCTTGACATCCTCAGCCGATCCTCTTGCAATGATCCATTTCCTCTTGGGCACGGGAATGAGCAGCGGCGGGATGTCACTGGCGCCAATGACAACGGAGCTGGCGTTGCCCTGCTGACCGCCCTGTGACGGTCCGCTTCGTCCCTGCGGCCTGCGCACTTGGGGCACGTTTCGGCTGCGACTGCTGCCGCTGGGCGTCTCGCCAAGGAGCATGCGGAGCAACTGGATAATCTCCGCGGGATCGCCATACTTGATCTCGAAGAATTCCTCAACGATCTTGCCGGCCTCGGGCACATCGAATTGCGCGATGATATGCTCGATGGACATGAGGTTGGCAACGGTGTCAATGACCATGAGCGTGCCGGTAGTCTCGTCGGCGCCGACGTACCCGTATTCGCCGACCAGCGGCTGGACCACCTCACTCATCCGGGCCGCGGCGTAGTTGTCCAGTTTGAACACCTTGCGGACAATCTGATCTCGGTTCTCGAACATTGCGAGAGGCTCGTCGGCGCCAACGGTCGGGACGACCCCCAACTTGGCTTCCTTGATGGGCTTCAAGAAGATCGTGTCGTCAACCTCCTCGGCGATAAAGCCA
>CAZGRF010000555.1:0-2846 GCA_964527825.1 uncultured Pirellulales bacterium | reverse complement strand
GTCGATCTCGCGCCGGCGGGGGCCCCGCCGCTGTGGCCTTTTCTGTTCATCACGATCGCCTGCGGGGCCATCAGTGGCTTCCATTCGCTCGTGGCCTCGGGGACCAGCCCCAAGCAGATCGCCAGAGAACCGGACGCGCTGTTTGTTGGCTACGGCTCGATGCTGCTCGAAGGCGCCTTGGCCGTGCTGATTCTGATCTGCGTGGGAGCAGGCATCGCGATCGCCTACACAACCGCGGACGGCCAGCTTCTGACCGGCTTCGAAGCGTGGCACAAGCACTATGCGTCCTGGTCCACGGCGTCGGGCATGGCGGCCAACCTGACGGCGGTGGTGGTCGGCGCCGCTAACATGATGGCCCGACTCGGAGTGCCCCAGACGGTGGGCATCGCCTTGATGGGCGTCTTCGTCGCCTCGTTTGCTGGGACGACGCTCGACACCTCCACGAGGATACAGCGCTACGTCATCAGCGAGTTGGCCCACGACCTGCGCGTACCGTTCCTGGCGAACCGGTGGACGGCCACAACGGTTGCCGTCGTGACGGCGGCCATCCTGGCCTTCGCCACCGGGGCCAACGGCCAGGGCGCCCTGGTTCTCTGGCCACTCTTTGGCAACGCCAACCAGCTCCTGGCCTCTTTGGCGCTGCTGGTGATCACGCTGTACCTGAAGCAGAAAGGCGGACGCAAGTTCCTCGTCACCGCCATCCCGTGTGCGATCATGCTTGTCGTCACGAGCTGGGCGATGGTCGAGAACGAGAGGGCGTTTCTGCGCGAGCGCAACTGGCTTCTGGTCGGGATCGGCGCGGGCATCTTCGTGCTGGCACTATGGATGACCGTTGAGGCGGTGATTGCGTTCGGCCGGTCAAAGCAGGGTGCGTAGACCGCGGATCGCTATAGGTCAGAATCTCCCTCCGCGTCCACGGAGACGGGAACCAATCTAAAGCGCACAGTGCGAGCCGACTGGCCTTCGCCCGCCTCAATCTCTTCTTGTCGAACATACTCCCCCGGGAGGTTGAATACGACGGCCCTCTCCTGATAGCCTGTCGCCTGCCTGTCAGAGTCGAGAATGTACAGGAAGATCTGGAATGGCTGCTGCTTGTAAGCATCGAGCGCCGCCGGGGTGGCCTTGACGAAGACGGACTGCAGATCAGTCTCGCTCTGAGGGTCCAACTCCACTTGATACTTGCCCTGTAGGATCGGACTGAAGCAGAAGCCAAGCGTACACTGGACCGGATAGGTCATCAGAGCGACCTGCTCCGGAGGCAAGCTGATCTTGACCTTGGCAGAGATCTCGCGTTGCTGGCCGGGGGCCAACTCTACGTAGGGGTTCTTCTGAATCGACGCGACCCGTGCCTGGCCCAGCTCGGCCGGCGTCAATTGAATCTTCGCTACATACGTTACATCCTGCGGAACGGGGGCCTCAACCTTCGCCGGGTCGAGATTTGCGCCTCTCACGACATTCCCGTTGAGGTCGACGCATTCCACGGGAAGAAACGTCCTGACCAGACGGCGGACCTGGACCGTCAAGGTCCGCGGCTCGCAGCTCTCTACCGTCAGGCCCAACTGCCCAATCTCGTCGCTCTGCTTGAGGAAACTCAACACATCGAACGTGCGCGTGCCCTCCTCCACCAGGCCTGGTTGCCGCTCAGGAACGAGGAATAAATCCGGCTCGAGCGCCCCTTTGTTCTTCATCCGTTCCACATCGGCCACGCGCTTCGCCGGCCCTTTCAGATCCACGTTGTCGAGGATCACGGAAGACTGCAGCGCCTGGTCTGGACCCTTGAAACTTATCCAAAGCGTGGGGTCACTGGACCTCGCCACGCTGATCGTCAGAAAACCGGGCAGGGACAGTGTCTCGTCCTGAGCCAGATCCGCCCAAACCCAGATCAGGATCGTCAGGAAAACGACAATCGATATCTTTCCAAGCTTAGGTTTCTTGGTCATGTCGCCTTTTCGAGTTCCGGTTGGCCAGGGTTTCCATTTGAACTTCCGACTTCGGCACACAACAAACAACCGCGGCGACGGAATCGCTGCCGACCATTCTCCCTACGCGTGGCGCCTCAGCAGACGCCCCACCAACGGCACCGTTTCAGCCATCGTGGTCGCCAGGTATGCGCGGACCTGAGACTCGGTGACATTGCGGATGAGCTTGCCGTCGCGCGCCACTGAGATGGCTCCCGTCTCCTCGCTGACGACCAGACAGGTCGCATCGGAGCCCGAGGTGATGCCCAGGGCGGCCCGATGGCGCGACCCGAGCTCGACCCCATCGACACTGCCGGCCTCGGCCAGCGGAAGCTGGACCCGCGCGGCCACCATGCGATCGCCCCGAATGACCACGGCCATGTCATGCAGCGCGGTACCCGGGTAGAAAATGCTCTTCAAGAGATCGGCCGTCACGCGCGCATCGAGGCGCACGCCGGTCTCGATGAATTCGCCCAGCGCCACCTGCCTCTCGATCACGATGATTGCGCCGATCCGGGCAGCGGACATTTCCGTCACGGCCGTAATCAACTCTTCGATGGTCCGGGAAAGCTGGTGGGATGACCCCGTCCAAATGCGGGGCTGACCGATTTGTATGAGGACGCGTCTGATCTCCGGCTGAAACGCCGCGACGGCCACGATAAGAACCGCAATCAGGAAACCCTTGTACAGCAACTGGAGCCGGTCGAAAGGAAGCCGCTCGACGACAAGATTGAGGATGAGCACGCCCGCGACGAGAATGAAAATGACACCGCGGAACAGCCTCTCTCCGCGCGTGCCCTCGAGAAAATCCACGACCCAGTAAACGACAAGCCCGATTAGGAACAATTCAACCGCGACCACCCACCACTGATAATGTGCCACGCGATT
>CAZGRF010000554.1:0-2848 GCA_964527825.1 uncultured Pirellulales bacterium | reverse complement strand
CGGGCACGTATACCCCGGGTCCGAACCGTCAAAAATCCCGATCGAGGTGAGGCGCGCCCCTTGTTCCGCTGCCTCTCGCGAGAACCCCGTCTCGTAACGTACAAAAGCGCGAGCAGCAGAGATTTCATCGCGTAGCTGGCGCTGTTCCTCAAGCAGTCGATCACGTTCGCTGGCGAGGCGTGAATACTCTTGCCCGTCCGGCAGATCCAGATCGATGGACCCGATTGGAGTTCCTGCTATGCCGCTAAGGGCAGCGATCGTTTCCTCCCAAGTGTTTGCAGTGTCGGACGAGAGACCAGCATCTCGTGATTGAGCAAGCAGCATTGCAGCCTTGCTGATGCCATCCCCCCGGAGAGCCATCACCTCAGTAAGTTGCCGCTCGCATGCCCGAAGCTGTTCACGTAGCCGCCGAAGTTCTTCCCGTTTTCGAACATATTCATCGTCAACCGCTCCGATGAAGTAGGGCAGTGTGTCCTTGAGCGCTTGCGCGAAGAAGTGGTCTGCCGTGCCGTGAAAGAGTTGCTGCCGCCGAATGATCACGTCCTGGGGCTGAAAGCACAGCGCGAGCGCGTGACGCACATTGGCTGACAGAGCCTGTCGTGTCTGACCGAGGGGTGGCTCGTGAATGTTGTCGCGGATCCCGCTCCAGGCTGTTAGAAGGGCACCGAGCCCCTTGGTGTTCGTGGTCGGCCGAAGACCAACCGGCTTCGGAACCTCCACCTCGTCCCCGACCTCGACGAAGCAGTCCTCACTAGAGGCAGCACGCGGACCTGGGCAACGCCTGGCAATAAAGGCCTGACCGCTCTCAAGTTGAAGTCGGAGGCCAAACCACGACACAGTCCTCCGAATCGGACCTTCCGGTACTCTGCACTCGCCAGCTCCGAAGCAATAGTCGACTATGTCGACAAGAGCGGACTTGCCGGTCTTCGACGCGCCCGTGATGATGTTCACGGTGCCAACCTTCAGTGGCAGAATCCGTCGCTTGGCGTGGTGACTGAAGACTGCGATGTCCAAGATCTGCATCGTCATGGGCGCACCCCCATCAGAGCTAGAACGGTCGCTGCGCTGCCGGCTTGGGCGAACCACTTTCCAATGAAATCTGCCCGCTTGGCGCAGTCCCTGACCTCCTCACTCGACTCCTTGAGCACCTGACTGACTGCTTTCCTCCAGGCCAACTCAGCGTGCAGTTTTCCTCCGTCGAGCCGGATGAAACCGTGCACGCCGCCAAACGTCAGCGACTCCTTGGTGAATGGGACCAACAGGCGAGCACGGCTATCTACTCTGCCGCGTGCCAGAGGGTTCTCTTCGAGCCACACAGCCAACGAGGTACGAGTGGAGCGAGGCAATCCCTCCCGGGTCTCACGGTGCAGCACGAACGGCAACACCAAGAACGATTCCTCAAACGACAGGGCGCCAACACCTCCATCCGAATACCCGCGGGCTGCGTGCCAAAGTAGATTCGCACAGAAACCTGGGTTCAGAAGGCTTCGTTCTTCGCGTGATCGTTGTTCCCAAAGCGTCATACGGTTCCCTCCTTAGCGCTCAAGATGGACGCAAGACGTTCTCGAAACTCCAGATGCCAACCGATCCGTGCCTCGTCGGACAACATGTGGAGGGAGCCGCGACTCACAAACGGCTCAGTTACGTTAGACCGAATCGGAATCGTCGCGCGCTCTGCCCACCGTAAAACCGAACGTGCCGCCTGCTCTTTAGCGTCATCTGTAGCGGTATCCCCAAGATCGTCACGCATCGCCTCGAAAACCAACTCCCACTCCTCGGCGAGGCGTTTCTCGTACTTGTGAAGATCCAGGCCAACTATCAGGTCGTCGCGCAGCCACCGGGAGCGCTGCTCAAACGCTCGGTAGTAGTCACGAATAGCTGCTGCTATGCGACGTTTCCCCGCCTTGATAATCTCCATCTGCCTGACGAAAGTGGAGTCTTCATGGGCCGCCTTGGTAGCGTCGTCCAGAGTGAATTCAAGAAGATCGTCATCAATGGGTAGTGATTCCTGTTTGAACTGCTCTCGCAGGTCGGACATCTGCGCCTCGAGCTCGAAGCCTCCAATGCGATTATCATCCGAGAGGGAAAGCTGATGGAGCACTCGACGCAGCCACCAACCCTCTAGTCTCTCTAGAAATACACCGTGGTGTTCCTTTCCTGCAGCCCAATAGACCTCTTGTCGCAACTCACCATCGATATCAGCTATAGTAGGCGCAGCATCGATAATCACAACCCTAGCGAGAACTGAAGCACGGATCGTCCGAGTCGTCCGCAAATATGTCTCATAAGCCATTCGGTTGGCCTGGTTTGTCGATGATGCCGCCGTGGCATCCAGGTCTCGTTGGGCCGCTAGCACTTCGCGAGCCGTAGCGCCGAGTCGAGAAGCCGCTGAACCATCGGGAGCGATCCCGGTGGTAACGAGATACAGGTTTGTCGTCGGTGGAATCTGTCCCGACGCATGGCCTTCAAACCAGATTCTAAGGGTCTTCCAAAGGTCCGCGCTGGCATCGGTCAGAGATGCAGTTCCCTTACGATGATGCTTCGTTTGTAGCAGGTCGGTGACGTCCCCCCCGGCCGTCTCGAATGTCACGTCGTCGAGTGTCTCAATCGACACAAGGAATTCAGGGTCACTCTTCAGGCGGCGCAAAGCCCAGAGCAACGCCGACCGCACCTGATAGAGGTACCCAAGCGTAGCGTCAACGGCTGAAAATGGACTCATGTCAGCTATGTCTGTCATCTATCTCGCTCCAAGCATATTCTTCTCATGCACGCTCACCCAGCACGAATGGCCATGTTTCGATATCTCATCAGTCCACCTTGAACACTTTCATGACTTCATCACCAAGGT
>CAZGRF010000553.1:0-2850 GCA_964527825.1 uncultured Pirellulales bacterium | reverse complement strand
ACATGACCCTGCACTTCTCAGCAAGTGACAGCGGCGTCAGGTGCAGAAACCGCAGAACCCGTTGGAGAGTCTTGCCTGGATCGATACGCATAGCTTCAAACTGATAATTGCCCGTTACCGGAACACTGCCGACAGACTGAGTATACCCCGTCGTCGGCGCAGCCGGAACAGTCAATTATCAATCATCGGCAATCTCTACGCCTCCGGTTTCTTCTCGACTGCGTGCAGGTGCTTCTGCGTGCGGAGGTTCAGCTCGTCGAGCTGCTTCTGATCGACCTCGCTCGGCGCATCGGTCAGCAGGCACTGGCCCCTCTGCGTCTTTGGAAATGCAATCACATCGCGGATGTTGTCCGTGCCCGTCAGCAGCATGACGAGTCTGTCCAGACCGAAAGCGATGCCGCCGTGCGGCGGCGCGCCGTAGTCCAGCGCCTTCAGGAAGAACCCGAACCGGTCCTCCGCTTGCTGACGCGAGATGTTGAGCAGATCGAACACCTTCTGTTGTACCTCCGGCCGGTGAATACGAACGCTACCGCCGCCGATCTCGCTGCCGTTGACGACGATGTCATACGCCTGCGAGCGGATATGGGCCGGATCGCTGTCGAGCTTGGGCAGGTCCTCCGGCGCCGGCGCCGTGAACGGATGGTGCAGCGAATCGTATCGCTTCTCACCCTCGTTCCACTCGAACAGCGGAAAGTCCACCACCCACAGGAACTCGAAGCTCTTGGGATCGTACAGCTTCAGGTCCTTGCCGATGCGGCACCGCAGCGGCGCCAGTGCCTTGTTGGCGATGGCTTCCTTGTCGGCCACGAACAGCAGCACATCGCCGTCCTTGGCCTCGAACCGCTCGACCAACCGCCGCTGCAGCTCCGGGCTGAAGAACTTGCCGAGACCACCGATGAGCGTGGGGGCGCCGCCTTCCATCTTGACCTTGAACCACGCCAGGCCCTTGGCGCCGAAGTCAGTGACAATCCCCGCCAGCGTCTTCTCGATGTCACTGCGGGAGTACGTCTCACCGGCCGGGGCGCACAGGCCCTTGACGACGCCGCCGTTCTCGACGCATGAGGTGAAGACCTTGAACGTGCTCTGCTTGCCGATGTCGGAGATGTCCTTGAGCTTCAGGCAGAAGCGCAGGTCGGGACGATCCGTCCCGTAGTCGGCCATCGCCTCAGCGTAAGTCAGCCGGCGCATGGGCAGCTTGACGTCTATGCCGAGGACCTCTTTCCAGATCCGCGCCGCGAGCCTCGAATGCACGTCGATCACGTCCTCGGTATCCGCGAAGCTCATCTCGACGTCGATCTGGGTGAACTCCGCCTGGCGGTCGGCCCGCGGGTCCTCGTCGCGGAAGCAGCGCACGATCTGGAAGTACTTGTCGACGCCGCTGACCATGAGGATTTGCTTGAACAACTGCGGCGATTGCGGCAGGGCGTAGAAGCAGTTCCTCACCAAGCGGCTCGGCACGAGAAAGTCGCGCGCCCCTTCCGGCGTGCTCTTGGCCAGCATCGGCGTCTCGATCTCCCAGAAGCCCAGCTTGTCGAAGTACTGCCGGGCCAGCGTCGTGACACGATGGCGGACCTTGAGCCGCTGCTGCATCTCGGACCGGCGCAGATCGATGTAGCGGTAGGTCAGGCGGGTCTCTTCGTTGGTCTTGGTCGCCGCGTCCAGCTCGAACGGCGGGGTCTTGGCCATGTTGAGAACTTCGAGTTTCTCTACAAGCATCTCGATCTGCCCCGTGGCGAGCTTGGGGTTCTCCAGCCCCTCCCCGCGCGGGCGCACCAATCCGGCCGCCGCTATGACCCACTCGCAACGAACCGTACGCGCGAGCTGGTGCGGCTCCGGCGCGCTCTCGGGATCAAAGACCAATTGCGTCAGGCCCTCGCGATCGCGCAGATCGAAGAAGACGAGGTTGCCGTGATCTCGATACGATTGAACCCATCCGGCCAGCACCACCTTCGTGCCGGCATCCTCCAGCCGAAGCTGGCCGCAATTGTGCGTTCTTTTCAACATTGCATAAGTCCCTGACCGGTTCCCGATGTAGGGGCGAATAATCATTCGCCCCCACCCATGCCGCTACGGATACACGTCAGCCCCGATGCAGGCATAGCCCGTTAGTATAGTGAGACAACGCATTTACGTCAACACGGCCTTTGCTGATAGTTCGTATTCGATTTGCTGGGAATCGCACGCAAGCCGCGAACGTGTTGCGTCAGATGATTGACAAGATGGCTCGTCCCTGCTATCCTGCATTTGAGTCGGCGCGAAGCGAGCGGCGTGGCGGGCCTCTCGCCTCCGCGATTCAGGGCCGGACGAGGAGGGGCCTCACCCCAATCTGGCCGGCCCGGACCATGCAGGGAACCATTTGGCGAAAGGGAGAGCGAAATGAGCCACGCAAGCAAGACCTTCAGACCGTTTGGACATGCCCATCATCTTTCCGCAAACCACCCACCCCGTGTGGCAGCGGCAAGCGCCATCAAGCGTAAGCTTGTCAGCTTGCCGATGGTCCTGGCCCTATGCCTAGCCTGCGGCATCTCCAACAACCGCCCGGCCCTGGCAGGTGCCGACAATGTCGTAGCCGCTGCCCAGACAAGCACTTACGTATTCCTCCCCGACCAGAGCATGATCGTCCAGACCGGCGGCATCGCCGGCGTCCACCGCACCTACACCGTCGACGGCTCGTTCCAGCTCTCCATCGATCCCAACACGTTCACCGCGGCGTTCTTGAGTGTTGATGCTAACGCAACCGACGACAGCGATCCTCGGCTGACCCTCAACCCGAATGAGGTCTTCAACCTGACCGCCCTGACCGGCATGCTGACGGTCGGCGAGACCTACGCCGCCGACGGCTACACCGCC
>CAZGRF010000552.1:0-2853 GCA_964527825.1 uncultured Pirellulales bacterium | reverse complement strand
CCGCGGTTGGTGCTCTTGGACAGGTAGCGCTTGAGCGAGTAGTGTTCCTTCGCGACCGGGACCAGCCGGATCGTGGCCTGGTCTGCGATCCATTCCCCGACGACGTCGGGAATGTCGCTCTCGCTCGGAACCGTCGTGCGGCCGTAGGCCTTGCGCTTGGCCTCGGCGATAGCATC
Source organism: uncultured Pirellulales bacterium (assembly GCA_964527825.1). Taxonomy (GTDB): domain Bacteria; phylum Planctomycetota; class Phycisphaerae; order Sedimentisphaerales; family Anaerobacaceae; genus JAFGLV01. The sequence continues at coordinate 2,677 of CAZGRF010000552.1, read as the reverse complement.
GAGCTTTGCCTGTGCATAGTCGATGCTCGTCTCTGCCGTTAGCTCGGCCTCTGTCCGAGGCCAGGTGTTGGTGATGCGCTGAGAGATGTCGATCGCCATCTGCTACTTCTTCGGAGGACTATCCGCCCCAGCACCTTTCGGATCTGGCAGAGGCTCGAACTCGCCATCCTTGAGGACGCCAGTCTCCAGCGGCTTGTAGTTGTTGCCAGTCTCGTCCACCTTTGCCAGTATCGCTGCCAACGTATCACGATTGGTGAACGAGATGTCTTCGATCGCGACCACGTCGTCCCGTTTGTGCAGACCTCCGGGAAGTGACACGGCGTCGAGCTTGATCCGGAAGTGCGTTGGTTTCTGGTTGCCAGCAGCCACAGTTCTACCTCCTGTCCTACGAGAGACGTCTCCTACATGGAATCAGCGGGCACCCGCTACGGCTCGATGTCTGCGTACACGAATGCAGCAGGATAGTTCATCTGTGGCAACCGTGCAGTCGAGACACGAATGTTCTCCTGAACCTTCTCGATGTTGATGTAGGTCTCGGCGAGGGCGCCAGGGTTCTCCGCAACCACGATCTCGCCGTTCACCACGCGAGCGACCGGGCCGTCGTTCATCTCCATGATGGGGGTACCGTTCACGCGATCCGGCCCAGTGAACAGTACGTGGCCGGCATCCAGATAGTAGTTCCGGGTATCGACGCCGTTGTCCGAAGTCACGTAGAACTCGTTGTTGATCCGGATCTCGCCAATGCCCAGGATCTCGATGATTTCCTCACGTCTGGGCGTGATGACTCGAGGATCGGTCGAGGACAGCTCTCCACGGATTCCGGCGTTCTTCCGCATGTAGCGCCACACCGCCGTACGGCAGTACATGATCACCTCAGACTGGTCAACACCCAGATCGTCGGCGATGATCTTGGACCAGTTGTACACGTCCTCGATGACATCGGCACTGGCGGTCGTGCTCCAGGCAACCGAAGTCGTCGGCTGGTGACTGGTGGTAAACCAATGGTTCTGTGCGTCGCCATCGAGGTCATAGTCCACGGCAATGGTTGCGCCACTCGAGTAGGTAACGGTCAGGTTGTCCTTCGCGGCCTGCCACGCCATCCACTTGGTACGGTTGATGTTACGCCGGCGCAGACGCACGGCCTTGCGCAGCACGTCTTCGGCCGCCGTGCGCGCGGGCAGCTCGTCAGCGCTGCGCAACTGGACCAGATCCGACTCTTTGAGCACGTCCTTCTCAGAGATCAGGAAGAGCTCCATATAGAGTTCGGTCAGGTCGCCGGCGCCCGACACGATCGGCGTGTCCGCGTTGTCGGCGCGGAACGACGCCAGGCCAGCGCCGTCAATGTGGCGAACGCGCAGCTTGATCTTGCGCGACCGGGTCGGCGACAACGGCGCAAACGGCACGTTGTAGAGCTGCTCCTCGCTGATGCTGCGCTCAACGGTCCGTGTCAGGATGTGTGCGTCCCTGATATCTACAGGGCTGAGATAAGCGTCGATCACTGCAGTCATATCAATCCCCCTCTTGGGTACTACGTCCTGACGTCAGGCGACCTGGTGGTCTAGTCGTCAAAGACGCAGGACGGGAAGTAGGTCTTGAGATTGGTCAGTGGCGTGCCGTGCAGGCTGTAGCCGTTCATTGTCAGCTCGGACTTGTCGAAAACACACTGCGCGTACAGGCCCGCGACAGCGCGATCGCCCAGGGTCACGTCGTGGGCCTCCCACGTGAACATCACGCTGCCCTCAGCAGGGCTCTCACGCCCATCCAAGGCTGTCTTGTCGTATGGACCGTACTTGTCGATGTTATGCCCACTGGTGATCTTGACCAGGAAGCTGCCCGGCGCCAGGCGCTTACGACTCTTGGTGTCGGCTGTCACCGTGCTGGCTGCGATAACCAGCGTCTTGGCTCGCTCGTTGCCCGACGAGGACTTGAGCGGCGTCCGGTTGGCCCACTCGTTCGTTTCGTAATAGGGCTGTACCACGTTGCTACTCTCCTTTTCTGCCTATGTCTCATAGTCGGCGGACAAGCTAGCCGCCAAGAACCATCCCCTCGGTGAAGCGGTCGATGGCCTCGTCTGAGACTTGCTCAGCCACCTCGGCCGGCATCGGCTCTGTCCGGTGCTGTGCCTTCTGCCATCGCTCGGTCGCCTCTGTTTCCTGTACTGACCGATCAGGCCGAGGCGGCTTTTCATCGACGCTCATGCGAGCCTCGGCCGGCAAGGCGTTGATGATGTTCAGGATCAGCTCGTCGACCTGAGTCATTCCTTGCTCGCCGATGTCCATCCCCAAGCCGTCGTGGGCGCCCCGCAGCGCGAGCTCGACGGCCTGGATGACCGCCGGATAGTGGCGATGGCCATCGATGGCTACTACGTCATCGCGCTGGCTCTTGCCCTCCAGCGCGGCGATGATGCTATCCACTTCGAGGGAACGTGCCTTTCGCTGTACTTCGGCATGCTGCGCCAGGACCCCGCTCAACGAGAACCCCTTGGCTTCCAGCTCCTTGAGCTGCTCCAGCAGCTCTGCATCCTCTGGGGTCAGCGTTGGGGTTGTCTCTGCGTCGTTCTGCTCAGACATAGTTTCCTCCACATAGTGTTCATACTTCGCCCCTTCGCCTACCGAAGCGGCAATTGCGTCCGGGCCGATCCCAAACGCTTCCAGGTCGTCAATCTGCGGATAGTTGG
>CAZGRF010000551.1:0-2859 GCA_964527825.1 uncultured Pirellulales bacterium | reverse complement strand
CTTCAAGACGCTGAAGGTCGAGACCACCAACCTCGAAGATGTCTTCCTGAACCTGACCGGAAGGAGGCTGAGAGACTGATGGCGACCCTGCTGGCTTTGGCGTTCAAGGACCTCCGCGTGTTGATAGCCAACAAGGGCAATGTGTTCTGGGTCTTCGGGTTTCCGTCCCTGTTCGCTTTGCTGTTTGGCGCGATCTACTCCGGGGCGGGCGAAGGCCCCTCGGGGATGAAGCTGGCGGTGGTGGACGAGGACAAGAGCGAGATGTCAGAGAAATACACCGCGCACCTTGAGTCGGAAGAGGCCCTCGACGTCGAGCGCATGGAACGGGACGACGCGCTCGACTGTGTGCGCAAGGGTGACTTGGCGGCCGCAGTCGTGATCGGCCAGGGTTTCGGTGACGGATTCGGCGCCCTCTTCGACGCCGACGATCCCAAGCTCCAGATCGCCTCCGACCCGGGACGAAGGATGGAAGCCGGCTATCTGGAAGGCTTGCTGGCCAAGGCCCAGTTCGAGGTCATGGCCGCACGGTTCCAGGACCGGCCCTGGATGCAGCAGCAGATGGGCACGTGGCGCAGCGAGATCGCTTCGGACGGCGGCATCGACCCGAATGACGCGCGCGTCTATCTGCGCTTCTTCGACGCGATGGACAGCTTCCTGCAAGACGTCAACGAGCGGGACTACAACCAGGGCCTGGGCGACGGAATGCTCAGCGTGGCTCGCTTGGACGTCCAGCGGGAATCGAACATGCCGAAGACCGGCTTTCAGATCACCTTCCCGCAGGCGATCATCTGGGCGATCCTCAGTTGTGCGGCGACGTTCGCGGTCTCAATCGTCCGGGAGCGTACGACCGGTACTTTCCAGCGTCTGCGCGTCGGCCCGATCTCACAGGCCCAGATCCTCGCGGGCAAGGGCTTGGCGTGCTTTGCCACCTGCGCGTTCGTAGCCTGCATGTTGACGTTGGGCGGCAGGCTGATCTTCAAAGTGCCTATCGGCAGCCCGGTCCTGTTCCTCATCGCGACGGCCTGTGCGGCGTTGTGCTTCGTCGGGCTCATGATGTTCGTCTCGACCTTGGGCAAGACCGAGCAAAGTGTCGGCGGGGCGGGCTGGGCCATGCTCATGATTATGGCCATGTTCGGCGGCGCCATGATGCCGCTGGCCTTCATGCCGCCCTGGATGCAGGGATTGGGCAGCTTCAGCCCGGTCAAGTGGAGCGTCCTGGCCATGGAAGGAGCCATCTGGCGCGACTTCAGCGCCGGCGAGATGCTCTTGCCCTGCGGCGTCCTGATCCTGTTCGGTGTCGCGTTCTTCCTGCTCGGCGTTTTGATGCTCCGCCGCGTCGAACTCTGACGCCGCGGGCAGGATCCTTGGCGCGATTGACGCAGCCGGCTTGCTTGAGGACATCCAGAAACGGACAGACATAAGGAGACAAATCACATGGCAAGGAATCTGGTTCTGCTAATAGCATGTGCGGGCATTCTCGTGGCCGGCTGTCAATCCGCGGACAAGATGCTCAGCAAGGCTGCGGGATGGCACGATCTCTTCAACGGGGAAAACCTCGACGGCTGGAGGGCCAGCGAGAACAAGGGCACCTTCACCGTCCAGGACGGCGCTATCGTCGCGCACGGCGAGCGGAGCCATCTGTTCTACGTCGGCCCGGTCAACAACGCCAACTTCACGAACTTCGAGTTCAAGGCCGACGTAATGACCACGCCCGGCTCCAACTCCGGCATCTACTTCCACACCGCCTACCAGGAAACGGGCTGGCCGAGCAAAGGCTATGAGTGCCAGGTCAACCAGACCTATCAGCCCGATCCGAAGAAGACCGGCAGTCTGTACAACGTCGTCAACATTGACGCCGAGCACAACCCGGCCCAGGACAACGAATGGTACACCCAGCACGTCATCGTCCGAGGCAAGCGCATCGTGGTCAACATCATCACGGGCATCGACGGCCCCCAGGCGACGGTGCACAAGATGGTCGATTACACCGAGCCGTACAATCTCGACCGCGAGCAGCCGCGGCTTTCCAGCGGCACGTTCGCTCTGCAAGGCCACGACCCCAAGAGCCTGGTGTACTTCAAGAACATCCGAGTCAGGCCGCTGCGCTGAGCGCCCAGCGGCGCTTGGGACAAGGCAGGTAGGGTGGGTTCACCCCACCGCACGGCTGATATGGTCAAGACCTACAGGCGACAATACTGACCGAAGGGAGGAAGCGCCAACGCTGCGGGCGCTACTGTGCCCCGCGCGCCGGTTCACGTCCTGCGTCCCGCCTGCGTTGCACTTCGCGTGTTAATGCGCCGCACGCCGATATCTGCGACCGCAACTCTCGCCGGTCGTCCCATGTCCTGAGACTACCGCCCGCTGCCCACGGCGTCAAGCTCCAGGGGCCACGGTTTCCGTCTGTCGAAAGCGTCACGCGCGGCCTGACGCTACCTAATCATGTCATATAGCGCGCCTACTCACTTGTGGTCCCGCCGGTGTTCAGTACCTGCGATTCGCAGGTAGCGCACCGGCTCCGTCGCCCATGTAGCGAGCATGCTCACGTCGTGTCGCACGCGACCGAGTAGGTTACGAGCGCACTACGAATTCTTTCGTAGGACCTTGCTGACACTCAGGCATAGAAGAAAGGGTGCTGCCTCTCGTCTATGGAGTCGTGCGTAACCAATTCCTATGGTTTCCAGCGGAGTTGCTCCAATTCCTCCTTGGTGCGGATGAACTCGACGGTGCCAGCGTTGGCAGGTCGAAACCGTTTTCAGCATGCTCAAACGAAACATGGGCGCAGCCCTGAGGGCGAGAACCCATCACAGTCAGAATCGCGAAATCCGTCTGCGCGTCCTGACCCACAACCTCGCCATCCTC
>CAZGRF010000550.1:0-2866 GCA_964527825.1 uncultured Pirellulales bacterium | reverse complement strand
TCTTCATCCGTGCCCCCGCCTGCGCGCTGCGCCTCCTTGGCCAGCTTCTCCCGGTAGCTGAACTCATCGACGACCATCTCGGCATAGTCGAAGGCGCCACCCTCCTCACCCGCCTCGGCCAGGTCCGCCTTCTCCTGGTAACTATCCGCCAATTCCTTCAGCGCCTTGGCCTCAGAGGGCCCATCCGTGCTCAGCTCGAGCAGCTTGATCCGCTTCTGGACCAGCACCTCACTCGCCGCGATCTGGTACAATGCCACCGCCGCCGCTCGATAGGTACTGCCTCCCATTCTACTCAGGAAAGCATCGATCTCGATGTCGTTGAAGATCTCGTTGGCCGCCTCCCGATCCGTGATCAGCAGCCGGACAAAGCCCCTATCGGTTGTTGGGTCATAGGTGAATGGAGGCATGGTTCTCCTCTACCGCGCGCCCGGTAACTCCTCTCCCGCAAGGGGAGAGGCTAGGGTGAGGGCTTTGGCTCGAACAACCTGAGCTCCTCATCCGAGAACAGGTCGTCCTCTTCTGGCTCAACCACAGCGGGAGCTAGGGCATCCCGAATGGCCCTCAGCTCCCGCCAGATAGCGTCCAGGTATTGCTGCTCATTCGTCACTGGACGAACGGGCAGACCAGCCGTCTTCTCCTCCATCTTGTCCCCCGTCAGGTGCCTATTGGCGCCCATACGCCTGCGAATACGCGAACCTCGGGTCCTGCTGGCAGGTGCCCTTGACCAACCGCACCCGGTAGAAGATGTTGTCCGTGGCGAAGTCCCCCTCCATCGGAGAGATCGCTGCGCCGCCGGTCGTCACCTTGTCCGATGCCTTCATGCAGATCTCCGGCCCCTCGTGGCCGCGGAGATAACCGAACTCCATGGCCACTCCCTGGCTCGGGTCCGCGAAGACGTACCAGGTGGTGTTGGCATTGCCACTGACGTCTACCACCGGCAAGTATGGGTCCACGTGCAGCTTGAGCCCCGCCTGTGCGATCACGTTGGTCATCGGATATGGTGTCGCAGCGCCTCCCGCGCTTTCCGTCCACATCTTGACCGCCGAACTTATGATCTGCCTCGCCGTGAATTCCAGCATAGGCGGCACGACCAGGTGCGCACCCACCACGGAGATCGGCTCGCCGTTGGCATCCACCTGGGACGACATCAACTGCAACGTGGTCTCCAGATTGATGATGCTCAATGGCAGCACGCCCAGGTTGGTCACGTTGGCCCCGTCCGCCACGTCTACGATCGGTGCTCCGAACAGCAAGACGTTCGGCCCGGCCGCGTCGGAATAGGTGCTCGTGGCGTTGAACGCTTCGGTACGGATCGCCGCGTTCGCCATCCTGCCCGGGACCTGCTCGAAGGCATTGAGCACATCGTTGATGATGCTCTCCCAGGAGATGTCGAACTGCCGGCCATACTTGTACAGCTTGTAGCTGTAGTAGCCCTCAGAGACCGGGGCCACCAGGTACTCGCCCTTCTCCGTCACCTTCGGCAATCGCTCATCGATCCCCGTCAGCTTGTGCCGCTCCACGGTATTGAAGTTGGCCAGCTTGGCGACCCTGAAGTAGCTCTTCCAGTCCGCTACGGCCACCTTGTACTTGGCCAGCACCTCGCGGTCGATCACGAACCCCAGCAGGTTCGGGAAGTCGGTCGTGGTGATCGCCTCCTTGAGCTTGAACTCCCACACGTGGCTCGGCCAGCCAGGTCGGTTCTCGATCAGGCTGATTGCGGTATCGACCTCTCGCGGGCTGACGTGAGATCCCCGCACTGAGCGATACTCATCCCAGCCTTCCATCAAAGTCATAAATTCTGCCATGTCCGTTTCTCCTTGTCTCGTCTACCTCACGGAGCCTCCTTGCCCCCCTCTTTGATCGCTTCCGCTAGCTGATCGGTCGTGAGGGCCGCCTCCTTGACCGCCAGATAGGTGTTGAAGTTGCGCTGGGCCTGATCTGCCTCTCGCAGGGCGGCTTCAAGCTTGGCGATCTCCTGATCCACTTCAGCTATCAGCTTCTCGCTGTCCTCGATAGCCTTGCAGGCCCGGTATCGCCGATAGGCCAACTCGCCCATAGTGCCCAGGTACTTCTCTTTGCGCTTTTCGGTCTCAGCATAGAAATCCATGCTGTCTACGACTGTGCCTCGGAGACCATGATGTAGCGGACGTTGCCGTTAATGATGCACCGCAGCGCATGGTCCGGCGTGTCCGTGTTGGATGCATACTGCACCGCGCTCAGGTTGACGAACTCGAACACGTTGTCAGCCGTCGCGTAGCCAGTCGGATCGCCGTCCATCACGAAGCGGTGAATGCTGTGCATCGTCGCCGCGCCAAAGTCGCTCGCATCGCCCTCTGCCCACAGCTCGGACATCCCGCCCGCTATGGTCGCAAAGGCCGCCCGGTTCGGCTGCATGAAGGTGCCGCGCAGCCCCACGCCCAGGCCGGTCAGTGTACCGTCGTCGTCGAACTCCAGGCCGAAGTGCCCACCGTCAGCGGTGCCTACGCCAACGGCCTCGACGATCATGCGGCCCCTGATGGCGTCGCCAGTCGCAGTCGCGGCGTTCAAGGCCACGGCCATGTACTGACCGCGGATCATCCCGGTGCCGGTAGAGCGATAGCGGTACTCGCGGAAGTTGAAGCTGTTCTCCGCGCTGGAGTAGAACGCTGCACCCTTGCCGACTATCATCTCGAAGTCGTCCGGGTCCCAGTGCACCTTGACCCCCACTATGTCGGTTGAGCCCGCGTTCAGCGTTGTGAGGGCATAGCCAAAGTGCTGGTGCGTGTTGGCGTTTCTGATTTTGGACAATATGCAGGTCGTCTTGTTGATGAAGAGCTCATCCCCTCGAGCCACCGCACTGTTGCCCCAGTCGTCCTCGGCCACCACG
>CAZGRF010000549.1:0-2872 GCA_964527825.1 uncultured Pirellulales bacterium | reverse complement strand
CAGCCAGGATGCCGAATACCAGCATCACGATGTTGCGGAGTGTGTTCATAGTAGGCCCTTCGCAAGATTTCCGATTCTTATGTGCTAAACGAGAACGAGTCTTTCCTTGCCGCGGGCCAATGTGCGCGATTCGTGCCGCGTTGTCAAGTGTCTTGATCGACCGCGTATCGGCGGTGGCCGGCCGCAGCGAGAACCAACAGCCCCGCAATCACCCATTTTCTGCTTCTTACCTCTGGTTGTCCCTGTTTGAATGGCTCACACGCACTTGCTGACAGGCGTCAGGTCGGAAAATCATGTCTCTGCCGCATGTTCAAAATGCCGCAACAGAAGTCCCAAGGCAGGGAACTGTGGCCCAGCGGGTCGAGAAAGACAAGGAAGAAACGGCCGGCACGGCTTTTCTTCTCGTGAAGCGTTGTTCGTGAAGCGGCTAGGCTCGTCGCTCGCTTTCAGCAGCCCTTAGAGTCTCTGTGCTCCGTCTCCGCGTGTCTTGCGCACAAACCCTCGCCGCCGCGTTTGCGAAGGCGCCGCGGCGGGCGCAGGGTCATTCCGGTGCGATGGTGATGACCACCCGCTGGTAACGGGTCAGCGGCGGGCTGCCTTTGTCGGTAAGCTTCAGGATGAAATGCGCCGTCTCCGGCTGCTGCACTCCGGGCGCGCGCAGCGAGATACGCGCCGTGTTCTGCGCGGCACCGCCGAAGGTGATCGGTGCTCGGTGGCTGCCCGCTTCCGGGTAATGGAACCACACGTACGAAAGGCTGTCGCCGTCGGGATCGGTTGAGCCGCGCGCGTCGAGCTCGAACGGCTGCCCTGACTTGATCGTCAATGCCGCAGGATGACGCAGCACCGGAACCGGAGGGTGGTTGGCCTGGTCGTAGGGCTTGATGGTCCAATCCATGCGGGCCGCGAAATCGTTCTGGAAATCGTCACGCCAGCGCCACAGCGTCACCCGGAAGTCCTTGAACGTCTTGTCCCCCGCCCGAATCGGCCGGCCGACTTCGTTTGCCATCAGCGGTCTGTATTCGTCAACCGCATTGGTCCAGATCGCATGCGGCTCGGGCTCGACAGGCACGCCGCCGGTGAAGCCACGCGGATCCATATTGGCCAGCTCGGGTTTGTAGAGCTCGTAGCGTCCGCCCCACCCGCCCCAATCGGGATGTTCCGGGGCATTCAGGCCGTTGGGGATCAGGGCGAGAAACGACGGCGTGTCTCCCTCCATGCCATAGGCGACGTCGGGATACACCGCACCCAGCGGGCCGTGTCCCTGCTGGATGTTCACGGCCAGCCAATGATTGCTGACGGTCGTATTGTCGATGCCGCGGACGTTCTGGTTGATCGCGCCCCAGGTCCCGGCCCCGTAACCTCCGGGGCTGACAATGTAGAAGAGGTCCGGGAAGTCCTTGCGAATCCAGATCGCGCTGTCGTCCTGATCGGAGATCGTGTAGACGCGGAGTTTGGCAATGAGGCGTTCGGCCTCGGCTTCGCTCTTGGTCGCCCTGATCTGATAGAGCGCCTGGGCCAGTGTATTCGGTCCGCCCCAAACTGCCACCCACAGCGGGCGCGGATCGTCCCGTTCGAGCGAGCGAATGATCCAATCCGATCCTTCCGAGTTCTTACCTTCGCCGACACCCTGCATGCCGTAGACCGGCAAACCCTGCTTCACTATCGAGAGCAGCGCCTCGGCCGTGGGGTAATTCGGATCGTGCTTGATAAGGTTGTCGCGTACCTTTTCGTAGGCTCGAATCACGTTCCGAATCGAACTGGGCGCGACTGTGGTGCGCAGGTGCGTCGACGTAGTCGCGATGAGCCCTTCGATGTCGATGACATCCGAATAAAGCATCAGCCGGACCATGCTCATCGTATCGTCCGGTTCGTTCTCGATATCAGTCAGCACGATCAGCCGCTGCCGACCGGCCGCAGGGTCGTGGACAAGGAACAGAAACGCAAGAATCACGGTCAGTCCAATGAGACCCTCGCGGCGGCAAAGGGTCTTGGTCATCCGCATATCTCCACTCCTTCAGAAAGGACCAAGTGCGACAGACAGAATCAGTTCTAACGTCCCGGAGTCACCATGCGGATCGAATAGAGTGAACCGCGGGCGCCGATGAACAGCGTGCGACTGTCCGGACCGCCGAAAGCGAGACTGCCGGGCCGTTCCGGTAGTTCGAGTACGCCAATCTGCTCGCCTTCGCTATCGTAGACATAGACCTGGTCACTTGCGACATAGACATTGCCGGCTGAATCCTCGATAACTGAGGTACCACCTCGTTCGGCAAAAACATAGTGAGCCAGAGTTTCGTTCTTGTTGAGTTTGACGCGATACGTTTCGCCGTCATCTTCGCTGGTCACATAGAACTTGTCACCGGGCGAAAACGCCGCCATGTTGGAGCTTTGAACGAGCGGACGCCATGTCCCGCCTGCTTTGACGGCTGTTTTGGCTCCGGGTGCATAATAGTACCAGCGAGGAGCGTTCTCAATCACACTGATCACCGCGGTATTGCTCCCTCCTCGATATATGTAGTCCCGATGTTCCATCAGGTCATCCAAAACCGACATCATGTTATGTATTCCAAGAGGAATCAGAAGTCTTGTGCCAGGCTCCTTCTCCGGCACCCCATTCACATTCTGTGGCGTTGCCCCATCTTCAGCCAGATTCAGGCAATGAACGGAACTCCCTCTGCCTACCATCAGCAGCGTCGAAGGTTCCACGTATGCCATCACCATGATCTGATCGGGAGTCTCGGCAATCTGCACGGCTTCTTTCTCAACTTCATTCCACCTATAAACCCTGCGATTTGAGTCATCGGAGAAGAACAGGTGGCCTTCGGGATCCGTCGTTAGACCCGTCGCATTTCTGTATCCGGTTGCCAACTTC
>CAZGRF010000548.1:0-2878 GCA_964527825.1 uncultured Pirellulales bacterium | reverse complement strand
CTCTGACCGCACGCAAGCTTCTTCGGCGGCTTGTTGAGAATGCCGTGGATTTCCTCGCGCGTTCAATCGAAGAGCTAAAAGACCACCCGAAGTATTCGGTCATACACTTCCATGCGGCAGTCGAGCTCTTTCTGAAGGCTCGACTACTGTCAGAACATTGGTCGCTCGTTGTAAGCAACCGAAGGGAAGCGGACTGGGAGAAGTTTGTCTCAGGCGATTTCCACTCGGTCTCGCTTGATGAGGCTGCCGTGAAGCTTGAGAAGATTGTGCGAAGTGGATTGTCAGAAAGACAGTTGAAAGTGTTTCGAGAAGTGGCCAAACACAGAAACAAGATGGTTCATTTCTTCCATGATGCCCATTCCAAGAGACACGGCGAACAACGTTTGCAGGCCATTGCGAGGCAGCAACTGAAAGCGTGGCTGTTGCTGCATGAGCTTCTCACCGGTCAGTGGGCACAAGTGTTCAAACCCTGGTCCGAACGGATTGAGAAGCTCAATGGAGAGCTCCGGAAGCACAAGGAGTTTCTGCAGGTTGTCTTTGACAGTCTTCAGAAGGAGATCAGAGAATGCAGGAAGGCAGGGTCACTGTTTCTGTGCTGTCCCTCATGTGGCTTTGAATCTCAACAACACATGCGAGAACTTGACGAAATATACGATGCAAAATGCTTGGTCTGCGGACTTGTGGAACGCTACTTGAGAATTGAGTGTTCCAGATGCAACGCTCAGGTGAACTTCGTCAGGGAAGGGTACGCTGAGTGCAATTCGTGTGGAAAGAAGTATGAACCGAAAGATGTCGTTGATACTCTTCTCGATGCTAGCAGAGCCCACAGTGCGGCTACGGACGGTGATGACTCCTGGAACCTGGGGAATTGCGGTGTTTGCGACGGATACCATACCGTCGTTCGTGTTGGGGATCATTATGTCTGCGCGCATTGTTTCGAATCGTTCGATTCAGTAGAATGGTGCGAGTGGTGCAATGAGCCCAACACGGGGGATATGGAAGACAGCTTCTTTCTGGGCTGCAGCCAATGTGACGGTAAGATAGGATGGGATGATGACTAATCGCGCGCGACACCCATGTGATGGGTGGCAGCCTCAAATCCGCAGGATTTGGGGATGGTTAGAATACTGGGAAGCTACCACGATCGACCGCCAAAGGCCCAATGCCCAGTCCCTCCCATTCGGCCGCACTGGAATAGCGCCACTGCGTCGCCACCGTCACCAGTTGCCGCCGGACCGGGTTATTGTGGATGTACCGCATCGTCTCAACCAGTGTCTCGACCTGCGTGATGTTTCGGTCATAGCCGCCTCCGTTCTGCCAGAAGCGATAGGGACGTGCCTGTTGGCCCGTCGCCAGCAAGTGTAAGCCGTCCGGCTTGTGGACCCTGAGGTAATGGATCGCCCGACGTGCGACGGGCTGCTTGATCGCCAGCAGGATGCGCGAGATAGAATAGTCTTCGCCCTTGGGGTAGACGACGAGATGCACATGGTCCGGCATGACAACGTACGCCCAGAGTTCGAAGCCCAGCCGGCGCCGCGCCGAGTCAATAGCCTCGACCAGCCAGTCGCACGTGCGTTCCCTGGCCAGGAAAGGACGATTGCGGTAGCAGCTAAACGTCAGGGCATGAGCTTGGCCGGGCACATCCCAGCGGTGGCATCGCTTGGTATAACGCTGTCCCTCCTGCACCATCTACTCCCGTGATTACTCGCTACTTGCCATCCCCAAGTCCCTCGGACTTGAGGCTGCCACCCGTCACCCATCTGTTTGCCATCCCCAAGGCTTCCCCTTGAGGCTGCCACCCTCTCATCACGCTGCATAGATTTGCCTCGCAGAGCTGATGATCGCGCGGCGGTACGCGGGACTGGGGTTCTCTTCCAGAGCGCGGACGTTGACCAGATCCACGTCCCGGCCGAACAGTTGGGCCAGTTCGTCCTCCATGGCGAAATGGTCGAACATGGTCCAGTCGGCGTCCGGAGCGAAAGTGACCAGGAAGTCGATATCGCTGTCGGGGCGCAGCCGGCCCTCTGCCGCCGAGCCGAAGACCGCCAGGCGGCTGATCTTCCAGCGGCCGCAGAATTGCTCGATCTGCTCTTGTGACATGCCCAAATCCATTGCCGTCATCAGTACGACCCTTTCCTTCTCTAGCTCCTATTATAGCCATACGATGGGTCTGTGTGCAATTCGGTGGTGACAGAGGAATGACGTGAAACACGGGCCGGGGGCCGTATTTCGTCTCTCGTCGTTCGTATCTCGGGGTTGACGGGTCCGGCCGGGGGGATCAGGAGAGGGGCAGGTGTCGAGGAACGCGTGGGTTGAGAACCCACCCTACGGGAAACGGGATTTTTGCGGATTCTTCCTTGACGGCCCCTCATGTGGTTGTGTATCTATACAACCAACTACTAAACTGAATATAGTACCTTGTAAATCAGGAGGAAACGCTCATGGCGACACAGGCACAAATCGCTGCGAATCGTTTGAATGCTCAGAAATCCACGGGGCCGCGGACGGCTGAAGGCAAGGCGGTCGTGGCGCAGAATGCGGTCAAGCATGGGCTGCTGGCCCAGCAGGCGCTCGTCAAGGGGGAAGATCCAGGGGAGTTCGAGTTCTATCGGGACCAGATGCTCGGAGAACTCGCTCCGGCCGGGGCGATGGAGGCGATGCTGGCGACACGTATCGTGGGCCTGGCCTGGCGGCTGCAACGGGCCGAGCGGCTCCAGAACGAGGCCTTCGACTTTCTGTATCTTGAAGAGACCGCCAACCCGTCCTATGCCGTGGCCAGGATACGCGGGCGCATCGCGGCGGATCAAATCGGCGATCCGATCCCCGGTAAGATCATCGTGAGAGACTTTGGCAACAGCCGGTCCTTCGAGCGATTGCT
>CAZGRF010000547.1:0-2879 GCA_964527825.1 uncultured Pirellulales bacterium | reverse complement strand
CCAGACACTACTGGGCAGTTGGAGTATACCCGCTAGGATCATCGTATCATTCCCGCAAATCCCATGAACGCCAGGGCGAGAATGCCCGCCGTTATCAATGTAATGGGAGCGCCGCGCAAGCACACCGGCACGTCCACCATCTGCAGGTTTTCGCGAATCCCCGCCATAATGCAGATTGCCATAGTAAAACCGATGCCGCCACCGACGCTCAACACTACCGCTTCAAGCAGGTTGTCAATGCCCCACAGATTCAAGAACAGGCACAGACCCAGAATCGCGCAGTTGGTCGTAATTAGTGGCAGGAAGATGCCGAAGCTGTCGTACAGCGGCGGGAAGAACTTCCGCAGATACATCTCCACCAATTGCACCGCACTGGCGATCACCAGGATGAAGCACACGTAGCGCGCCACTTCGAGACCCAGCGGTGTCAAGACCATGTGGTCGATCAGCCAGGTCAGTGTGCCGCTGAGCGTCATGACGAACGTGACGGCCAGCCCCATGCCGAACGCCATGTCGATCCGCCCGGACACGCCCAGATACGGGCAGATGCCCAGGAACTTCGTCAAGACGAAGTTGTTCACCAGAACGACGGAGATAAAACCCGTTATCAGGATAGTGACCGTATCCATCCTACGACCTCTCAGCTACGCTTCTTCGTGACGAGGTTGACCAGCCCAAGCAGAAATCCCAGAGTCAGAAACGCGCCCACAGACATGCTCATGGCAGCCCAGGGCACAAACGCCTGCGGCATGATCGCGATATCGAAGATCCTGCCGGTTCCCAGCAACTCCCGGATACTCGCCAGCACGCACAGCGCCAGCGTGAATCCGATCCCCATGCCAAGCGCGTCGATGATGCTCAACGCCATGGGGTTCTTGCTGGCGCACGATTCGGCGCGCGCGATGATGATGCAGTTGACGATAATCAGCGGCACGTATGGCCCGAGCGCCTCGCTCATGGCCGGCTGGAAAGCTTTCAGAAACAAATCCGCGATGGTCACAAACGTGGCGATGGTCAACGTAAACATCAGGATGCGCACGTGCGGCTTGAGCAGATTCCGCATCAGCGAGACCATGATGTTGCTGCACACGAGCACGAAGATCACGCAGAGTCCCATCGTGAACGCGGGCTTGACCGCGCCGGTCACCGCCAGCGTCGGACACATGCCCAAGAGCAGCCGCAAGACCGGATTCTCTCGCCACAAGCCGGCGAGCAGCGTGCGTCCGTAGACGTCTGCCTGTCCGTCAGGATCAGTTGCCATTGCCGATCAGCCCTTTTTGTTGCAGTTGCGTTTTGACTTGCGGGAGATAGTGATTGATAACCGTGACTACCGCGGCGCTGCTGACCGTCGCACGGCTGATGGCAACGATCTGTGTGTCGATTGCCTGCGGATTGCCTGTCTTGACCAGGGTCAGCGGTGCTGCCGGTGCTCCCTTGAACTGGTCTCGGAAGGGATCGTTCTTGATCTTGTCGCCGAGATTGGGCGTCTCGCTGCTGGCCAGAACGTTGAAGCCTGCCATCGTCTCGAAACTCGCATCCACAGCGACTACGAGCTCGATGTCGCCGCCGAATCCCGAGCCGACAACCTTGAAGACCCAGCCGATTGTCCTACCGTCGGTGAGGGCTTTGGATATCTGGAGTCTCGACGGCTTGCCGCCCAGCGTCTGGACTTCGATATCTTCCTCCAGGGGGGCGAACTGCATGGCCTGCGGCAGCAGTCCGCGCGCCAGCGTGTTGAATTTGAGCGTCTTGTTCTGCTCGATCCTTGTTGACAACGCCGCATTGGTCACGGCGATCAGGAGACCAAAGAAGAACGACGCCACGACCAGCAGCCAGCTCTGTTCGACGAAGTGCTTGATGCTACGCATGGGGCTTGCCTCCTGCCGGGATGCGTCTGCACAGCCGGTCGATCAATGGAGTCACGGCGTTCATCAACAGCACAGCGAACATCATGCCCTCGGGATACTCGCCTACAACGCGGATCAACATTGTGACGGTTCCGACACCGATGCCGAACAGCCACATGCCCCTGCGCGTCAGCGGGGCGGTTACCGGGTCGGTGGCGATGAAGAAGGCGCCGAGAAGCATCGCGCCGCTGGTCAGATGGTAGAACGGCGAGACGTAGGTATTGGAGTCGATCAGGTAGGCAATGCCGCCAAACACGAAAGCCGAAGAAAGGACCGCCAGCGGAATGTGAAAACCGATGGTCCTTCGCACAAGCAGGTAGGCGCCTCCGATCAGCAGGGCGATAGCGCTTGTCTCGCCCAGGCAGCCACCGACGTTGCCTGTCACGGTAGAGAGGAACTGTTGGCTGCTGTAGGTTTTTGCCTCAGCCTTTGCTTTGATTGCCGTTTTGCTCCAGGCCAGCGGCGTCGCCTGGGTTCGGGTATTGGCCTTGCTCTCCAACGAGACCGTTGGCATCTTTGCGTTGATGGTGGCCGGCACAGTCCAGGTGGTCATCAAGACGCCGAAGGAGACTGTCAGGAAAGTCCGGCCTACCATGGCCGGGTTGAAAGTATTGGCCCCCAGGCCGCCGAAGACCATCTTGCCTACGACAATGGAGACGCCCGCCCCAACCGCAGCCGCCCACAGCGGCAGGTTCGGCGGCAATGACAGCGCCAGGATGATGCCGGTGATGACCGCGCTGAAGTCGCCCAAGGAGTTAGGCTTCTTGCGGATCACATTGCAGATCCACTCAGCTACCACACACCAAGCGACGCAGGTGCCGAGCAGGAGCAAGGCATGAATCCGGAAGTAGAATCCCGCCGCGACCATGGTTGGCGCCAGACCGACGACGACGTCGATCATGACACGCCGCGTCGAGAGCGGCTTGCTGATGTGCGGTGCAAACGAGACTGTGATGTCTTTGAGCATCTATG
>CAZGRF010000546.1:0-2879 GCA_964527825.1 uncultured Pirellulales bacterium | reverse complement strand
TTCAAGGGCGAGGTGATTCTCTCGAATCCCCTGACAATTCTGTGGATCGCCATCCCGTTGTTCATCCAGACGAACCTGATCTTCTGGCTGGGCTACGGGCTGGCCAAGCTGCTGAAACTGGGCTATCGCGATGCGGCCCCGTCGGCCATGATCGGCGCCTCGAACCACTTCGAGGTGGCGATTGCCACGGCCACCATGCTCTTCGGTCTGTCGTCGGGGGCGGCCCTAGCCACCGTGGTCGGGGTCCTCATCGAAGTCCCCGTCATGCTCATGCTGGTCAATATCTGCCTGCGGACGCAACAGTGGTTTGCCCACGAAGAGACCAAAGCCGGACAGCAGATTGCCACCGTTGGCGCGTGAGGTCCAAGCGGCGGCATTCTTGCGGGTTCATGAAAATACCTTGGCATGCACGTGTGACAAGCTGAGACGTCCGTGCCCGCGAAGTCCTCACAGACCCCGCCGATCCTGGAAGAGGTTTTTCTCTTGACAGGCATCCGGCCGCGCCATAACTTGCTTGTGTTTGCTCTTTCTTCAAGTTCATAACTCGCCTGCAGGTCTCAGGACCCTGGTCTTGGGATACTCAAACGGGAACGCGGTGAAAATCCGCGACGGTCGCGCCGCTGTGAGCGCCCGCTCCGATGGAAGCATCGGAAATCCGAGAGGCCGGTATCCACTGTTCGCTAAGTGCGGATGGGAAGGAGCCTCGAGGTAGGACGCAAGTCAGAAAACCTGCCTGTAGTCGATTGTGCACTGTTGTTGTGTTCTCGCGATATGGAACGCAGGTGTAATGTCGTGGACCGATCCTTGTGGGGCAGGGTCCAAATACAAGCTTGGCATGAACCGCCGTTTCTTTCGCAGGAACGGCGGTTTTTTTATTGGCTTGCAGTCGGTCTCGCGATCCGGATCGACTGCCCAAGAAGGAGGCACTGAAGAACATGAAAACGCCCGCAATCCAGCGTCAGTCAGGTAGCGTGTGCCATGCACACCGCTCGTTTGGAAAGGGTGTGCGATGCACACCCTACGGGTTCGCATGCCTGGTTTTGGTCGGCGTTCTCGGCGCTGCCGCCAGTGCAACGGTGGCGACGTTCGAAGACTTGCCGCTGCCGGCCGAATCCTACTGGAACGGCTCGGACGCATCGGGGGGCTTCTTCACGGGCGAGGTTTTCTTCGCCAACAACTACGATACTGAATGGGATTTCTGGGATGGCTTTGCCTATGCGAATATCACCGACACGGCCGCGAGCGGCTGGGAGAGCCAGTACCATGCGATCGCCGGCGGCGGCCAGGGCGGCTCGGCCAACTATGGCGTTGTCTTTGTCGGTTGGGGAGCGCCGCCCACGATCACGTTGGCCGCGCCTCAGACCGTGGCCGGCATTTACGTTGTCAACAACAACTATGCCTACTACGATATGCTCAACGGCGGGCTCTTCTCCAAGAAGTTCGGAGGCGACACCGGCAACGACGAAGACTGGTTCAAGCTAACGATCACAGGTATGGACGCTGCCGGTAAGATCACAGGAACCGTGGATTTCTACCTGGCTGACTACCGATTCGTCGATAACGACAAAGACTACGTGGTTGGCTCATGGACATTCGTCGACCTGACTTCGCTGGGCGAGGTGAGCACATTGCGGTTCGGTCTGGATTCAAGCGACACCGGCACGTCCGGCATGAATACGCCGGCCTATTTCTGCCTCGACAACCTGATCGCCGCACCGGCTCCGACCGAGCCAAACGGTCCGGGTCGGCCCTTCGATAGTGAGGCCGGGATCAACGGCTATGTCGATGCGCCGACGAGGCTCCATGCGGACCCGCTCGATCCGAACGCGATCCTCAACCCGATCTTCCAGGGCTGGGCCACCGGCGTCGCCGACTACGCGCCGTCGGACGACTCCTGGAGCGGTCCCTGGAACGATCCCAACAAGGCCCTCGGTCCGGTCACCGGCGACCATTTCGATATCGTGAGCCTCGGTGAGCTGAGCCTCGCAGAGATCGACAACGGCGATCGTCCCGGACACGTCACGCTGGCCTTCGTCGATCCCTGCGACCCGAACGGTGCCGCGATAATCCGCAACATCAAAGGCTACGACTTCGCCGTTTTTGAGAACGGCATCATCTCCCAGTCTACCACGGTCAACGGTTCCTTGCAGGGGCAGTTGCTGGCCGAGCTCGGTCACATCGAGGTTTCCTCCAATGGCGTCGATTTCGCCCGATTCCCGTCAGTCTCACTGACAGCGGCGCAGGTTGGTGCTTATGGCACGATCGCACCCGGTGATATCCACAATCTGGCGGGCAAATATCCCAATGCCAACGGGATCTGCATCGGCACGCCTTTTGACCTGAATGACCTGCTCTATCATCCGAGCGTCATCGCGGGATTGGTGGACCTCGACAACATCACCTATGTGCGCATCGTGGATATCCCTGGCAGCGGTGATTTCTTCGACGAAGCCCCGGACTGCATCGACCCCAACACGCAACCCGATTGGCGTCCCTACGCGAATGCGCATCCCATCTACGACCAGTGGCCGACCTACGGCTCGGGCGGGTTCGACCTCGAAGCTGTCGGCGTCCTCCGCCCGCAAGAGCACGAAGCGGACATCAATCTCGACGGCCTTGTGGATGCGGATGATCTGGACCTTATGATCTCATGCTTCAAGAGCCGGTTCGGTCAGTCGAACTGGATCGGCCGCTGCGATCTGGCGCAGCCGAAGGATATGGTGATTGACGAGCAAGACCTCGCCGCTTTCGCCTCGCAGTGGGGACAGGTGGAGACATGGCGGGCCGCTGCACTAAGCGGGTCCGACAGGCAATGAACCTAACAGAAGGACACGGCGGAGCGATGGAACGGCACCCTAACACAAGGGCCTTCACGCTGA
>CAZGRF010000545.1:0-2910 GCA_964527825.1 uncultured Pirellulales bacterium | reverse complement strand
AGGGCAAGATCGCGTGCGTCCGGTACGCGCGTGAAAACGAACTGCCGTACCTGGGGTTGTGCCTGGGCTTCCAGGCGGCGGTGATCGAGTTTGCCCGCAATGTCTGCGGGATCAAGGGGGCAGGCAGTACCGAACTCGATCCCAAATGCGCCGAGCCCGTTATCGACATCTTACCCGAGCAGAAGAAGATCGAGGGCCTCGGCGGCAACATGCGCCTGGGCGGCCGTGACATCGAGATCAAGCGGGACACGCTCGCCTGGAACCTCTTCGGCCGCAAGGAGACCGTGCGGATGCGCTTCCGTCATCGTTACGAAGTAGACCCGAAGTATATCCCGACTCTGGACGAGAACGGTCTGGTCTTCTCCGGCAAGGCCCCGGACCAACCGATCATGCAGATCCTGGAGCTGCCGAACCACCCGTTCTTCATGGGCACCCAGGCCCACCCGTGCCTGACGAGCCGACCGTTACGGCCCCAACCGATGTTTGTCGGCCTGGTCGCGGCCGCGACGAAACGCCGCCACGCCCCAGCCAAGCTGCCGGACTGTCTGGAGGCCGTCAAGCAGGTCTGCGTCCTCGCCGAGGCATAGGTTCCAGGGAAGACACTCGAACAAATCGAGTGCGTGAAAGCGGGAGGCCATGTTCTGAGGACGGCTGCACGCGTGTGCATCCGTCAAATGACAGACCAGATACGCGAGAAGATCTGACAGGAGTCCGTCCTATGGGAGAGGAATTGAAGAGCATCTCACTGTGCCTGCTCGACGATGTGAATCTAGCAGATCCCCTTCACTTGGACGAATTCGAAATCCGCCATTTTCGACTCAATGATTTGCAGGCTCTGCTTGGCGAGACACAGGCATCGGATCGTCTGAAGGTGTACGCCGAGTTGCCCTGGGCACGTCTTGAAAGGCCAATCCCCCCAAACCGGGCCAAGGCAAATCTGGACTGTCGGCAGACTCTGCGTCTGCAGCAACTCGAACTGTCCTGGCACCATGCCGGTATGAAGTCGTGGTATCCCTTTGATGATCTGTTGAGAACGTTGAACCTTCTTAAGCCAGCGGGCGGCCCAGTCATTGGCAGACAGTTCTACTATTGGCTTTCACCGCTCCCCCCGGCAGACAGGCGGATCGATAGTGTCATACACGGGGAGCCCCTATGGGACTACAACGAACCTGACAGTGAAGACATCCACCCGCTTGTGTTCGAGTACGACCTTGGACCTTCCGAGGCGGAGCACTTCTCCCGGTTGAGAAAGCAACTCGCTGAGTGTCTCGCGACGAGCGGCGATCCCGACAACAGCCACCTGAGGACGGCGATCCACTATTTCGAAAACGGAGACCGGAAGATCACGCCTCACCCTCTGGCGGGGTCTTTTGACGCGATTGAGCCCCTAATGTCCTACGAGGCCGCCTTGGAGGCGTTGCTGATTCGCGAGGATGAACGACGCGGTGTCGAAAACAAGCTATCCAGGCGAGTCCTGGCGCTGATGAAGACAGACCGGGCGACAGACAAAATCGCGGACTTCACCCGACGCGTGTTCTGGCTCCGATCCAAGGTTGCACATGGTGCGAGACCGATCAAGGAAATAGAGAACCTAATAATCCGCAAACCCAACGATGCCATCGGAGATACGATCCCAGGAGGAAACTACGCGAGCCTCTTGATCAAGAATGGGGTATTCCCAGGTTTCCTGGTGAACCTGCGAGAACTGACGCGCATTTCCATACGTTTCTTCTGTGACGCACTTTCCCAAGGGCAAGGCAAGGAAACGACTATTGAGTCGCTGGGCAAGACCAACCATTGAGGATTGAATAGCAGGTTGTATTGTGCGACTGTGGTTGTCATTCCCGCGCAGGGGTGACAAGAGCGTAGCCGGACACCTTCGTTTGGCTGCTCGAAGGTCAACAACTGAGGGCGCGCCGGACGTATGAGGGATCCCACCGCGTCGGGATTAGGTTGAAGCCTCTGGCACAGGAGAGAATCAGCGCTCGCTGCGCTCGTCGTCGAGTTCGTCGTCTTCGTCCAGGAGGCCGTCCAATTCGTCGGTGTCGGCCGGGCCGCGTTGTCGCATCTCGGCGATGAGCTCGCGAGCCTGCTTGGCGTGGGAAGCGGGGACGAGAACGCGCGGGACCATGCCGTCTATGCAGTAGGCGGCCGAGACGTTCTCGTTGGCGATCTGGACGGGGATGCCGGCGTCCTCAAGCTGCGCCTTGACCAGATACGCGAACGTGATGTCACTGGCGACGTAGACTTCCACGAACGGGGCCATGTTTCCTCCTCTACGCATCGTTTGTCGTCAAGCGGTTGCGCGGCCCGTTACGGTTGCGTCAATCGCGTGGCGCAACCTTAACCGCCCGATGGTCATTGCCGCATCCTGAGCTTGGCGATCTCGGCGCGGAGCGTTTCGACCTCCTTGCGCAGCTTGGCGTTTTCATCCATCACTTTGCCCGTGACCGCGTTGACGCGAGTGGCGACGCCTTTGCGCAAGTCCTCCCGGAGATCTTCACTGAGCTTGCGGCTGGCGACTAGCTGGGCGTCCTTCCGCGCGAGTTGCTGGTCGTACTCCTTCTTGAGCGACTCGATACGCTCCTCACAGCGCGCCAGGTCCTTCTTCAACTCGATGTTCTCGGCGGCCGCCAGCCGGGCCTGCCGCATGTCGGGGTCCTGATTCTGCTGACAGCCCGACACCCAAACCAACGACCACGCGGCCAACACAGCGACAACCAGCATCCAGCGTTTCTCTGGTTTCATCTCAATGTCCTTTCGATGTCTTCTCGGCCCTGGCCTACTGAAAAAGAACCGCCAGCTCTTTCTTCCGCGCCGGGTCGATTCGCTTTGGGTCGGTCCAGACGGCCAGTTCCAGACTCTTGCGGCAGGCACAATCCTCGCACGCCAGCGCCTCGTCGCGCGCCA
>CAZGRF010000544.1:0-2920 GCA_964527825.1 uncultured Pirellulales bacterium | reverse complement strand
CGTTGGCACGCTCATCGTACTGTGGATGGGCTTCCTGGGCATCAAATCTGGCGCAATGCAACTTGGCGCGGTACTCGCCTTCTACGCGGTTGCAGCACAACTGTTCGTGCCGGTCAGTGCGCTGGTCGGTTTGGCTACGGTCGTACAGGCCATCCAGGTTCACGCCCGGCGTGTCTATGACATCCTGGACATGCCCGAACGCCTGCAGAACACCCCTGGCGCCGTCGACCTGCCGGAGCCGGTGCGGGGCGACATCGAATTCCGCAACGTATCCCTCCAGTACACGGAGGGTGGACCATTCGCCGTGCAGGGCGTTGGCCTGAAGGTCCCGGCCGGCAAGACGGTCTGCATCGTCGGCCCCACCGGTTGCGGCAAGAGCACGCTGCTGTCCTTGGCCACGCGGATGTATGATCCCACCGACGGGGAGATACTCTTGGACGGGGTCCCTCTGCGTAAGCTCCGACTACGGCGGCTTCGGCGGGCCATCGGGAACATCCTGCATGATTGCGATGTTTTCTCCGGTACCATCGCAGAGAACCTACGCTTCGGCGCTCCCCAAGCGACGAAGGAGGACCTGGAGCAGGCCGCACGAAACGCCGGTCTGTATGAGTTCATCGCGGCTCTGCCGCAGGGCCTCGACACGCCTGTTGGCAGGCAGGGGTTGGGACTGACCGAGGAGCAGCTCGTTCGGCTTGCCGTCGCAAGAGCCATGGTGACCAAGCCGGCCGTATTGACCGTGGACGACACCTTCTCCGCCATCGAGCCGGCCGCGGAAAAGGAGCTGCGCCAGGCCATTCGGACAGCGCTTGCCGACCGCACCGTGCTCATCGCCACATCCAGACTCTCGATCTGCGAGGACGCCGACCTGGTCGTGGTCATGCAGCGGGGCGGCGTCGTGGATCAGGGAACACATCAAGAACTGATGTCCCGTCCCGGCGTCTACCGGAGGATGTACGCACGTCAAACGGGGCGGAGCTTGCTCGGCGGCACAAGAGGCCTCGGTGGGACGTGATCGCTTCCGTGCGCCACCGGGTTTCAGTCACCATCGGGCGGGTGACGAGGACCAGCGTTCGCCAGAGGAAGCCTACGAGATGCTTCTCTTCATCAACTGGCTGTTCCGCCAACTGCCTCCGGCAGACGCCGAATAGCAGGCCAAATCCTGTGCCCAGGGAGCGATGCCATCATCCTCGCCCATGACCTCGAAACCATGGACGTTCCTCGTGGTGGCGCTGGCGGCTTGCGCCCTGGAGCTCAGCTGTCCACGAAGCGGTCGTCGTCTTCTACTGTCAGGCCAGCGGCTTCCGCAAGACCATGTGCGACCTTGTGGGTGTCAGCCTTGTCTTCGAACTGAAATCGCCTCACCCCGTTCTTTGATCTGATCCGAAGAACGGGCCGGCCTCGGTCGTCCCGCTCCAGCCTGATGCTCTCCAACCTGTCCAGGTCACAGCCGCCGATCGCCTCGCCTGTCAGGAGCCGTTTCTCGATGAACTCGTAGTGCGTTGAGCAGACGAGCACTCTGCAATGAACACCGTCGGTCTTGGCCACAAAATCGAACAGTGGCTTGTCGTTGAATAGCCGCACTCGCTTGAGCAGCTCATCAAGAGCCTTCTGGCTGGCCGCCCATCTGCCAGACATGCCGTCTTCCTCGTGAACCCGTGGTGACCATGTGACGCTTCGCTGACGGCCCTCGTCAGCTGTGTCCGTGATTCTATCCCACCTGTGGGCATCGTCAATGGTTTCGGCCGAGGCGGGAAAGGTGGCGGATCGATCGGCTGGCTACTTCAGAGGGTCAGTCTATTTCCCGATACTCGCTTGACAGGCGAGTTACGGGAAATAGAATAACCACCATGGCGCGGAACCTCGGACAACAAGAAGCCGCCTTCATGGCCTACGTCCAGATGCGGGACCTGCGGACCGTCCGGTCCGGGGACCTGGTCGGGCCGCTGAAGCTGTCGGCCAAGCAGGAGCAAGACCTCCTGAGCCGCATGAACCGGCGGGGCCTGATCGCGCAGGTCCGACGGGGCCTTTACCTCGTGCCGGCCAAGCTGCCCCTGGGCGGCGTCTGGACGCCGGATGAGGCCACCGCCATCGGTGCGCTCATGGACGACCGGCAGGCCCGCTATCAGGTCACCGGCCCGAGTGCATTCAACCGCTATGGGTTCGACCAGCAGATCCCCTCCCGCATCTACGTCTACAACGACGCCATCTCGGGCGACCGCACCATCGGGCAGGTGGAGCTGACGCTCATCAAGGTCAATTCAGATCGCCTCGGCAACACGGAGGAGGCCAAGACCCCGTCGGGCCCCGTGGTGTACTCGTCCCGCGTTCGAACCTTGGTCGACGCCGTGTATGACTGGTCACGGTTCGACAGTCTGCCGCGGGCTTACGCCTGGATTCGCGGCGACCTTGAAGCCAATCGCGTCGACGCGACCGACCTTGCCAAGTCCGCGGTCCGCTATGGCAACCTCGGGACGATCCGACGCATCGGTGCGATCCTCGAAAAGGCTGCCGTGGCGGAAGGCGCCCTGAAGCGTCTGGCGCGCGCGTTGACGCCGTCCGGGGCGAAGATCCCGTTGGTGCCGGACCGCCCGACGCGCGGCGCGCTCATGAAGCGTTGGGGGGTCGTCGACAATGCCTGATCGGCCCAGACCGGACCTGCATGAGGACGTGCCGCTGTTCCGGGAGGCCGTGAACTTCACCGCTGCACGGACCGGCTTCAACCCGCGCCTGGTCGAGAAGGACTACTTCTGCATTGTGCTGCTGGCTTATCTGTCGGGCCATGGCGGAGAGCAGTTGGTCTTCAAGGGAGGCACCTGCCTGGCCAAGGTCCACGCCGGGTTCTACCGACTCAGCGAGGATCTGGACTTCGCGATCTCGATCGCGGTCGGGGGAGCAACCGTCGTCTCGACCCACGCCGTCC
>CAZGRF010000543.1:0-2939 GCA_964527825.1 uncultured Pirellulales bacterium | reverse complement strand
TCCAGCGTACCCTAGCAAAGGACGTTTTTCACTATGCGAAGGACGCCAAGAAAGCCGCTGGCCGCGCGCTGGGTACGCTGGTCGAGATCATCGCATTCTATCTACTGAAGAGCTGGGGTTGTGAGAAACATACGGCTATAGAAAGACGGCTCCCCGAGTACGCGAACCCAGATATCACGCACAACGTTGAGTTTAGTC
Organism: uncultured Pirellulales bacterium; assembly: GCA_964527825.1. GTDB lineage: Bacteria > Planctomycetota > Phycisphaerae > Sedimentisphaerales > Anaerobacaceae > JAFGLV01. Next base: position 2,741 of record CAZGRF010000543.1, on the reverse strand, counting down.
TCCACCCATCACAAAACGTCGCGGTAGTCCAGTTGTCCAAGGCCGATCTGCCGATCACGGCGACCAAGATCAAGAAGCTCATCCCCACCGCCGGTTGGCTGCCCGAGGGGCTGAAGGCGACACAGCTTCTTACGTCCGCAAAGGTGTTACGCAACGCCTGCACGATTTACGAAGACGCCTCCATGATTATCGTTGCCTATCTTGGCAGCGCCGGACGGTCGTCATATGATGTATACATAAGCCAGTTAACACCGCATCCGTTCGCTGTTATCGAATGCAAACGGGTTGGCGTTGAGGAAGGCGTCAGGAAAGGGCCGCAAACAATAGAGAAGGCAAAACAGGGAGCGTATGTCGCACGGTCGGTATCTTCGCTCCAGAAAATCAGGATGGCGGATGGCTCTTTGTACGGAGTCCTGAATCTTGACAGTGGAGAACTCCGGTGCGAGCCGTACGACAGCTTCCTTCAAGCCGTTGTTGCTTCAAACGAAGCATCGCTACTGCGGGACTTCACCTTGACCGTTGGCGTGGTGAGCAATCATGGGAATTGGTTCACCTCTGAAGACCACAACAAGGAGTTGAAGGTGCTTGCGCAATCTTACGACTGGTTGCTCTTTCTGACCGATGGCGGCCTCTCGGCCTTTGTTCACTCCCTTCTGGTCAGGCCAGCGAAGCGGTACCGATCCATAAAGGAAGCTTTTGTTCAGAGCTACGTGGGGAGAAGAGGAGAAAACAAGTTCACTAAGGTGCAGATTGCTTTCGACGCTGATCTTGCATTGCAGGAGTACTTCGCAAGCAACTTGGATATGGTCGAAGGTTGGTTGAACGTTATCTCTCCGGCAGGCCGATCTATCTCGGAGTTGAAGAAGGAGCTTGCTTTGCTTTCATCCAAGAATTGGAAGGAGATTTTGCGGTGACGGCGGGTCGAACAGTAAATTCGCAGAGCGTGGACTGGTGTACGCCCGCGAAATACGTCGACGCGGTGAGGAGGGTATTTCGTGGGAGAATATCGCTTGATCCATGCTCTAACGAATGGTCTATCGTTGGCGCTGAGACCGAGTTCCGTCTTCCCGACCACGACGGATTGAAGGAATCGTGGGACTATCCGACAATCTATGTGAATCCTCCGTATGGAGCTGATCGAGAACGGGGAACGACAATCAAAGACTGGCTCCGCAGATGTGCATACGCACACGTGCACTACGGATCAGAGGTTCTCGCTCTTATCCCCGTCGCAACCAACACGACGCACTGGAAAGAGTATATATGGGGACGCGCGACTGCCGTTTGTTTCCTGTATGACACGCGTCTGCGATTTCTCGTTGAAGGCCAGGACGAAGGCAAAGGGGCCCCGATGGCTTGTGCAATGGTCTACTGGAACAACAATACCGAGACCTTCTTCGACGTATTCATCCATTTCGGCGCCGTGGTCGATCTAAGGTATCTTCAGGACAAGGTCATAGGTGGCAGAAAGAGACAGCAACATCCCAGACTGTTCGATGATGTGTAGAGTATGGACTTGACCTTGGCCCACCGAAAGGGAAATACGACCGAAATCTGCCACAAAGGAGAAGAAGTCGGTGGGGCAAGTTCCGCCCTACCAGTCTGAGCCTCTTGCGAAGGAGAGTATCCGATGCTGATTGATTTGGATGCGTTGGAAGGGCGGGAGGCGCATGATTTGTTGGCGGGGGCGATTGTGCCGCGGGCGATTGCGTGGGTCTCGACCGTCAATGAGCAAGGGGCGGGGAATCTGGCGCCGTTTAGCTTCTTTACCGGCGTCACGTGGCGGCCGGCGACGATCGCGGTCTCTATCGTCAACCGCAGCGACGGCAGCGAGAAGGACACGCTGCGCAACATCCGCGCGACGCGCGAGTTCGTGGTCAACTCCGTCTCGGTCGAGCAGGGCAAGTTGATGTTCGAGACGGCCGGGACGTTTGCCTACGGCACGGACGAGGCGAGCAGCTCCGGCGTCGAGATGGTCCCGGCCGGCAAGGTTCGGCCGCGACGCGTCAAGGGCGCGAAGATCGCCTTCGAGTGCCGCGTGCTCGATATCATCACGGTGGGCGAAGGCTCGTACGCGGGCAATCTCGTGCTGGGCTCGGTCCTCGCCCTCGATGTCGACGACAAGGTCCTGCGCGACGGGCGCGAGATTTCCTGGTCCGAGCTGAACAACCTCGGCCGCGTCGGCGGCGCCAACCGCTTCTTCAAGATCGAGTCCGTCTTTGAGATGTGAACACCAGCAACACGCGTCAGGCGGTTGCGGTTGCGCGGCTCGTTTCGTCAATCGGTTGCGTCTCGCGGCTCTGTCCACGCAACCCAAACGAGCCGCGCAACCGACCGACGAAATACGGTTGTCCGGCATGACAACAAGGAGCACGAAATGGCAGCTTACTTGATCGCACGTTTGGCTGTGGCCGACCCGGCGTCTCTGGCCAACTACTTGAAGGCAACGCCGCCGGTCCTGGCGAAGTATGACGGCAAGTTCATCGCGCGCGGCGGCACGACTGTGACACTGGAGGGGCCGCAAGAGACGCGTCGCATCGTGATCCTCGAATTCCCCACGCTGGACGATGCCCAGGCGTTCTATCATTCCCCGGAATACGCGGAAGCGCGGGAACTTCGCAACGGGATCGCCGTGGCGGAGTTCATCGCCGTTGATGGGGTGCGGTGATCGGAGAACAAAGAGAACCGCATGGGCTGAAGCTCATCCTGCCCGACTTGGCCCACATCCAGGACGAAAGAAG
>CAZGRF010000542.1:0-2941 GCA_964527825.1 uncultured Pirellulales bacterium | reverse complement strand
ACACAGCATCCGTGCTAGTCTATTCTTGGGATAAAGCATAAGGTACAGGTTTGTTCCGATAGCCTTGGAGCGATTCCAGATGAAGCGAAAAGGTTGCTGCTCATCGGACCCACGTCCCATGTACGTACATAGAAACGGAGCAGGATCTCGCTGCTCCTGCCTGTACCACGGTGTGCGTCTGCTAACGAGGTAACCGTCCTTGACTCCCAGTTCTTCGGCCGTCTGAAGGTATGCCCAAAGGGAGGTGTACCGGTCTTTCAGAGTACGTTCCGGCAGGTCGCAGTCGATGACACAAAGCTGATGCTTAAGCAGTGGGTAGCCGTGTTTGTCAGCGTCAATAACCGTCGTCTTCAGAAAACGAGGACTAGGCAGAATCGGCCGAAGGTAACGCTCAGGGAAGCAGCGTTCTTCTGCGTCGTGACGGTCTAGTACGAAGAACTTGTTGTTGCCCGTGGCGATGCCTCGCTGAATTCGAAAGAGATTTTGCAGTGTTAGGCCAGTGCCATCGCTTGACGTACGACGGTCATTTCTGGCGTGGCTCGGGTATACGGTCCACTTGCGGGAGCCGCGTAGTTGGCCCAAGGGAATCATCTCGCTCACATCCGGTTCATGAATCGACCCGCCGAAGGTGAACTCGACGGCGTGGCCTTGTGGAGGTGCCATCCTACGGAATACAAGAACGACGGAAGAAACCAAGGCGTCTCCGAACTGGACGTCCTCTGGGTCAAAGCGGTGAGCCTGAATTAGCGTGATACGGTCGGTGAGATATTGCTTGAGGGCTGCGCCATAATTGACGTCCATGAACTCCGAGGGAATGAGCCATGCGGCATAGCCAGAATCCTCCATCCAAGCAGTGGCGAGGATGAGGAAGTAGACATATAAGCCGGCAAGGCCGTTGATCTTGATACCGACCATCTGCCACGTGAGTGTTTGTAGGCGGTCTTTAGTCTCGCGGTCGAGATGATGATGCCGGACATAAGGAGGATTGGCGAGGATTAGGTTGGGCGCGGGCGGCCGATTGCTGCTGGCGACGATATGCGTGAAGTCGCCATGTACCACGTGGAGGCCTGTTCCTGCCCAGAGCTCCCGGGCCGCATCGCTGAAGCGGGAATCGATTTCGATGCCAATGGCGCTCCGGATCCGCTTCTGTCCGAAGACGGAGATTGCGGCAGAGTAGAAACTGCCGGTGCCGATAGCGGGGTCGGCGAAGTGAATCGTATGGAGGTGTCTGCGCGAGACAGATTTAACATGATCGACAATCTCGACCGCGAGGCGGTATGGAGTGGCAAACTGACCGAGTCGATTGCGCTCGCCCGCGGTTTGCGCGGCATCCAGTGCAGACTGGGTCACTTGGCGGCGTAATTCAATCGGGCTTTCGGATAGTGTAGTCATGGTTCTACAGTCCGAGTTTGGCCAAGTCATCAATTCGATGTTCCCATATCCAATCAATGCCTTCAGCGGCTTCGTAGCCAAGGTAATCGCTTCCGAAATAACCGCAGAGAAAAAGGACGAACGTTACAGACGCACCGTAAGTTGCCTGCAACTGGTGAATCTTGGTGGCTTCTTCCTTGCGACGCTTGTTTGTATTCGTGAAGTCGCCCGCTGATTTGGCCTCGATCAGAATTGGCATCCGGTCCTTGCGAGGTCTCTTCGGCTGAATAACGACGTCGACTGGGATGTTGACTTTGTGAGCCGTACCGACAGCCAAGTTCATGCGGAACGCAAACGTGCCCGGCTTCATCTCGGTAAGCGGCAGGTTCGCTGGGTGGCCTTGCTTCTTGTAGCCTCGTTCTTCAAGGTAGGTAGCGATTGCCGCAAGCTGCCGTTGCTCTTGGGCGTTACGGACAATCGGATTCGCAACTGCGCTGCACAGCCGATCTGCGACGATTGTTGAAGCTCGATCCCGCTCGTGGTCGCTTGGAGCACCTTGGCTCTCCAACCATGGGAAGATATCTCGGTCCAGAAGGCGCGACAGAATGAGGCAGATCTTCACCAACTGTCCGTCAACATCGGCGGCATGCATCTTGACCGGTAGTCTTCCCTTTTCCATTCGCCCAACGAGGTTCTTATTTGCGCCCGCCAAACCAATGAGACGGTCCACCGCGAGTGGTGGGGCGGTGCACATACGCAGCATCGGCAATGTCCCTGGATTGGCCTTCAATGTGGGTGCATCAAGCTTTCGCAGGTCATTGGTGGCCAAGAGCGCAGCCTTGACGAGTTCGGTCGTCTCCACTCGTGTGGAACGGAACGCTTCTGGAGCAAAACGCATAAACCATTCGTTGAACTGGTCAACGGAGGCGGCAATATCGGCCTTCCAGCGGTGTGGCCTACTGCAATTGATCCATGGTGTCTTCATTGGCAATGGTTGATTATTGTCTCTGCGTCTGGGTGCGCCGCAGCCCGCGTCCCCAGACGCCGAATTCACCTTCCTTCGGCCACTACTGTTCTCTGGACAGGACCTGCTCTAACACCTATGGTAGCCCACCATTGGAGGTTGCGTCAAATCCTTTCTGCTACTGGATCAATTCGCGGGAAAGCAGGAACGGTCGCGAGGTGAATTCGAAGGATGTCTTACTCATTTCGGTTTAGTTGGAGGACACCGGAGAGAGGGACCAAGGGGGCCGCATCTTGGATGGCAGGTAACGGAAGCCTCTGCCTGCCGGGGCAAGTGGAGGCATGAGGGTTGACCGTGTTCTTTGCCTTCCGTCACACCCCGCGAGCCACGAACTCCGAGATACGAGCAACGAACGATGCGTCGTCGCTGAATTGGTGATTGCTGGCGGTAGGGGGATTTGGTAGAAGAAGGACAGTGAGGTGAGGGTTATGGTCAGCCGGAACATTGACATTCCGATGGACAGAATCGAGAGGTTCTGTCGGCGGTGGAAGATCAGGGAGTTGGCCCTGTTCGGGTCCGTGCTGCGCGACGACTTCAGCCCGGAGA
>CAZGRF010000541.1:0-2968 GCA_964527825.1 uncultured Pirellulales bacterium | reverse complement strand
CGTGCCTTAGCCACCTCGACGTACAGTTGAATGTGCGGCCAGACGTGGTCCGCAGTGCCGTTGAGACCTCGCGTCACCGTGCGATCGGCGGCATCTGTGCAGCAGTCAACCACCTACGACTTTGAAAGGAGCAGAAAATGGCCAGGCACAGTCTCAGCATCTTCAGTGGGGTCGCGGCGCTCAGCCTTCTGGCGTTCACAGCGATAGGGAGCGGGGCGCCTGCTTCGGTCACCGGCACGATCTCACGTGTCACCGTCTACCACGGCCAGGCCCTGGTTACACGTGTCATTGAGGCGGATCTGTCGGCCGACACCACGGAATGGGTCGTTTCCAGTCTTCCGCCCAACATTGTCCCGGAGAGCATCTACGCCCAGACCTCCGACGACGTCAGGGTGCTAAGTGTCCGCTACCGTCAGCAAGCCGTCAAGGAGGACACGCGTGAGGAAGTCAAGCAGCTCGATGCCCAGATCGATAGCGTCCGGCACGACCTCAAGTACGCAACGGAGCAGCACGAGCACGCCAAGACGCAGTGGCAAATGTTCGAAGGTCTGAAGGACTTCGCGGTGACGGCGGAGAGAAGCGATCTGAGCCGCGGCCTGTTGACCTACGAACCCATCAACAGCCTGACAGGGCTGATTGAAGAGAAGGGCATCGACTACCTGCAGCGACGGCTCGATATCGAGGACAAGATTGCCGAGTATCAGAAAGAGCTCGGATTGCTGGAACGCAAGCGCAACGAATTGACGGCAGGCCAGTCCAAGACTGAGCGAGAAGCTCTCGTCTTCCTCAGTGGCGGCCACGGCAGGAAGACTTCCCTGGAACTGAATTACCTCGTCAACGGCGCCAACTGGCAGCAGCAGTACAACCTCCGGGCTAATCCCGAGCGCTCCAGCGTTGCCATCGAGTACAACGCCGTTGTCAATCAGACCAGTGGCGAGGACTGGAACGGCGTGATGCTGAGTCTCTCCACCGCCGAACCCACGATGGTGGCTGCCGCTCCGATCCTCGAACCGATGCTGGTGGGCCTGTCCAGTCGCACGGCTATCCAGCAGCAATTCAGCCAGCAGGGTGCCGAGGTTCAGCAATCCGGTCCGATGCCACCGGCCGACCAGTTCCGCCAGCTTCAGATGTCACGTAGGGACAACATCAAGAAGGGCATAGCTGCCAACATGGAACTGAACGAGTTGGCCGTGCGGAACCAGGTCTTCTTCTTCAACGCGGGGCAGCGCGAAGCGCAGCAGTTCCAGCAGCAGATGGCCGAGATTGCCCGCATTGAGGGCGTTAGCGTCACCTATGAGCTACCTGGACGGCTCACGCTGCCCAGCCGCAGCGACCAGCAACTCGTCAGCATTGCTACCATCGCCGCGAAAGGGCAGTTCACCCTCATTGCCTCTCCGCTGCTGACGGATTATGTCTACCTCCAGGCCGATGTTCTCAACACCAGCGAAACCGTCCTCCTGCCTGGCCCGGCCAGCATCTTCCGCGACGGCCAGTTCGTCGGCAGAGGCGAGGTGCCGCTGGTTACGATTGGCGAGAGGTTCACCGCCGGCTTCGGCATCGACTCGCAGGTCCAGGTCGCCCGTGAGCTCGAAGACAAGACCACACGCATCCAGGGCGGCAACCGCATAGACGCCTACAATTACCGCATGGCCCTGCGTAACTACAAGAGCGTGGCCGTGGAGCTGCGTCTGCTTGACCGCCTGCCCTATACCGAGGATTCCTCCGTCCGGATCGAGCTCGACAAGGCCGAGCCCTCGCTCAGCGCGGACGCCGAGTACCTCCGGGCGCTCCGCAAGAAGGGTGTTCTGCAGTGGGACCTCAAGCTCGCTGCCAATACGATCGACGACAAGGCTACCGTCATCAGGTACAGCTACACGATGGAATACGACAGGAATATGCAGATCGCGCCGCGTCGCTCGCCCGAGCGGCAATAGTGATCGCGGTTGTCGTGCGAGAGCCGAGATGCACCTGAGCCCACGCGTCGTCGGCGCCGGGCCCGGGTGCATTTCATTTCATTCCCCGGACGGTGAAGGCGGCCTGGATGCTCTGGCAACCGTGTGATTGTGGCGGGATGGAGGTGAAGGCTATTTTCTTGCTGCCTGCTGGTCTTTCGCCCGTCGCTGGTTGATGATTTCCTCGGCCAGTCGCGTAGGAACCTGGGCGTAGCGGCACATTTCCATCGAGAAAGTGGCCATTCCCTTGCTTTGTCCGCGAACCACCGTGGCATAACCGAACATGTTGGCCAGCGGGACCTCGGCCCTCACGACGGTGTAGTTGTCGCGAGCTTCGGTCTCCATGATAATTCCCCGGCGACTGTTGAGATCGCCCACAATCGGACCCTGGTATTCCGAGGGCGTCTCGACCTCGACCTTCATGATTGGCTCCTGAAGGCAGGGTTTAGACCTCTTGAACGCCTCGATGAAGGCATCGCGACCGGCGATGCGGAACGCCATCTCGCTCGAATCCACGGCGTGGAATGAACCGTCGTTGAGACACATCTTGCAGCCGACGATCTCGTACCCGGCCAGCGGGCCTTTCTTCATCGCGGCCTGAAATCCCTTGTTCACCGCAGGGATGTACTCGCTGGGGATTCGTCCGCTGGTGATGTTGTCCTCGAATTCATACGGCGCTTCGGCCTCGGGGCCGAGCGGAATCAATTGGCCTATGACATGGGCGAACTGGCCGGAACCGCCGGTTTGCTTCTTGTGGCGGTAGTTGAAGTCCGCTTGAATGGTCGGCGCCTCGCGATAACTGACATTCGGCGTTCCCACCGTGACCTGGGCCTTGAATTCGCGGCGTATCCGTTCGACATAGATGTCCAGGTGCAGTTCGCCCATACCAGCGATAATCGTCTCACCGGTTTCCGGATCGGTGGAGACACGGAAGGTCGGGTCTTCTTTCATGAACCGGCTAAGCGCCTTGGCCATACGCTCCTGGTCGGCGGAACTGGCCGGCGTGATGGACAGGC
>CAZGRF010000540.1:0-2976 GCA_964527825.1 uncultured Pirellulales bacterium | reverse complement strand
CTCACTGAAGGCCAGGAAGGACCAACGCTTGCCGATATCTGGCACGAGCACATGAGGGAAGAGCTTGGGCCGCCGCTCACCTCAGAAGGGCCTCCGGAGACGCTCAGTGGTCTCGACTCACTGCCTGAGCAGACACAGAGAGATGCCCCGGAACTATGGGACATCGCCACTGCCCTGGGTCATCTCCAGCAGGTCTTTCCGGAGGACCACCCGGACATCGTCAACCTGCGGGCTGCCGCCCATGAGATCCTCGAACATCCGGAGCGGCTGCCTCAACTTGAGGATTTCGGTATCGAGTGGACGGAATCCAAGCTTGGCCCCGGCAACCCGTATGAGGCTGATCCATTGGGCGAGTCGGAACCAGGGCCGATGGTCGACACGATGTCGGATGAACCTGGGTACGGTTTCGATGACGGGCTGAACGCGCCGGCCGGTGGGTACGGTGGGCTCGAAGCATTGCTCGGCATGCCCGATGCTGGCTTCGACGGGCAGGACGGACTTGAACAGGTGATCGAAACGGATGATCCCTTTGAGGTGCCGCTGAATGAGATGGGGCTGCCAGACGTAGGGCCAGACGCCATGGATGCCGACCTGGGAGTTGGCCTCATGGCTGAAGCAGGCAGCTTCGATCCAATGAAGCCGGAAGAGGAAATCGACCAGGCCATTGATGGAGCACTGCAACCGTCGGGACCGTCGGAGATGGAGGAGGAACTCGATCCGTTCCTGGCCGCCCAGCAGATCTTTGACGAGCAAATGCAGTACATGGACAACCCGTTTATGATGCCGGGCATGGGACCGATGCCCGGTCCTGCTCCAGGCATGTAAGCGGTTCAATATACTCAGTGTGAGCCCTCGGATGTTCCGGGGGCTTTTTTCATGCCCACAGATGGCACGCCCACTCGAAAAAGGCGTGCCATCGCCACTTATGGAGGTAATTCGCATGAAGACGATACAAGCAAAGGTAAACCCCAGATTGTTGTCCAAGGCCGACAGGCTCTTCACCGGCACCTTGGACGGCCGGATCATCGAGATCCTGCAGAACGCCAGAAGAGCAGGTACCACAGAGGTACATATTATCAGTAGTGTAGGCCAGGTCGCGGTCACTGATAACGGCCGGGGCATTGCGGACTTCGCGGCTCGGCTGGACCTGGGCAAGTCGGGCTGGGACGAGAGCCTGGAGAGTGTCGAAGACCCCGCCGGGGTGGGCGTGTTCTGCTTGGCGCCGCGCGAAGTGACGATCACATCAGGCAACCAGCAGGTGGTCATCAAGGACCAGGGCTGGACCGGTGAGCCGGTCGAGGTCGTGACCACAGAGACTGAGGTCAAGGGCACGATGCTGGCCTTTGCCGATGAGCCGTGGGCGATCGAGTTCGTGCAAAAGCACGCGGTCTTCACGGGCCTGAAGGTGTTCGTGGACGGGCAGGTGTGTGACAGCCAGCCGTTCGTCAGCGAACAAGCCGTATCGCACCCGGAACTGGGCTGCCGGATCGAGGTCCGCGACGTGAAGGCGCTGGGCCAGTGGCACCATGCCTGGAAGCCTCACTACTATACCGGCAACGTCCTGGTCAACTTCCATGGCCAGGTGGTGGTGTTCACCTACGAACCGGTCAACGAAGAACGTCTGCAATTCCTGATAGACCTGACCGGTGAGCCGACCGGGATACGGCTGATGCTGCCGGCGCGAACGCAACTCGTGGCTAATGCCGCCCTCGAAGCCCTCAAAGCCACCCTGGAGAAAGAAGCGTTCCGCTACATCCAAAGGCGCGGTTCGCACAAGCTGCGGTTCAGTGACTACTGCCGGGCCCAGGAACTCGGCATTGAGCTGCCGGAGGCTGAGCCGGTCTTTCGAGTGGGCCTCTTGGGTGGCGAATCGCCCGAACCGGTGGCGGTTGTCAAGCCCAAGGATTTCCCTCTGGCTAAGTGTTACCGCATGGACCAGAGGGACAACGACGCCGATGAGCTGGACGACGCCAATGCGCACCTGCTCTCTGCCCGGGGCCAATTCGAGCAGCCCTTTGTCGTGGTGGAGATCTCGTCTTACTACGACGGCTACAGTTGGGCGAGGCTGCCCACCGTAGAGCGCATCGAGGTCAAGGCAGGCAGAGAGATCCGGTCGCAGTACCTGTGGTGTGAAAGGCTGATCGCGGTCGAGAGTCTTCAGATTACCGCACACATCAGCGACGGCCAGACCTTCACATCCGAGGTGCCGCTGGCCGTCAATGAGCCCCCTCACCATGAGGGCACGTGCAGGTGGGTCGGGACCGACGTCCTGGTGACGCGGGCGGCGCAAAGAGAGCTGGAGCCCACGGACATCTGGTACCACCTGGGCGGCTGGTCCGAAGACGGCGACACCTACGACACGCAGCTCGCCGACTTCGAGGAACAATTGAACCACTTCTGGGCCACGATCGTGGGACCGGGCGAGTATCTGCGTCTTAGGCTGCTGGAATGCCTGAACGGCTTCGATCTGGACTGGCAAAGCGTCAGCATCGAGGCGAGCGGCAAGGTCTGGATCACGCACCAAGACGGCCGGGCGGAGATGCTCTTGCCGCCGGAGTTCTCGGCCTCTTCGTAAGAGGGTCGAGAGATCAAACCCATCATCAATGCCAGCAGGCACGCCCACAGGTTGAGGCGTGCCATCGCTATTTATGGAGGTGATTGACATGAAGCACACACCCAAACACAAAACGCCAGACCAACGCGCGGCCAACAACAAGATCAAGGGCATGAAGCTCCTGCCCTACAAGCTCCGCGAGAACCTGCCGGCCCTGGGCGCCCAGGACGGCAGAGGCGGCCAGGCCGTCGCTTATGCCAAGTGGTTCACGCCCGACAGCTCATTCACGTGGTACCTGACGGAAGGCAATCCCGTGCGGAACAAAGACGGCCAAGTCGTGGATTACATCCTGTTCGGCCTGGTCGAAGGGCTGGAGAAGGAACTTGGTTACTTTCGATTGTCAGAGATCGAGAGTGTCCGTG
>CAZGRF010000539.1:0-2981 GCA_964527825.1 uncultured Pirellulales bacterium | reverse complement strand
ATACGGACGCGACCTGACCGACCTGGCGCGGCGGGGTAAACTCGATCCCGTTATAGGGCGGGATGATGAAATCAGGCGTGTTATTCAGGTACTATCGCGCCGTACCAAGAATAATCCTGTGCTCATAGGAGAGCCGGGCGTGGGTAAAACGGCCATCGTCGAGGGCCTTGCCGGGCGTATTGTCAGGAAGGACGTGCCGGAGGGGCTTAAGAACAAGAGGCTTGTAGGCCTGGACCTGGGCGCGCTGGTCGCCGGCGCCAAGTATCGCGGTGAGTTTGAGGAGAGGCTGAAGGCGGTTCTCAAGGAGATTCAAGAATCTCAGGGTGAGATAATACTCTTCATCGATGAGCTTCACACGGTTGTCGGAGCCGGCGCAGCCGAAGGGGCGATGGATGCCTCCAACATGCTCAAGCCGATGCTGGCTCGCGGTGATCTGCACTGCGTTGGAGCAACCACTCTGAACGAGTACCGCAAGCACATCGAGAAGGATGCGGCGCTGGAAAGGCGTTTCCAGCCGGTGCTGGTCGAAGAACCGACGGTTGAGGATACTATCAGCATCCTGCGAGGGCTGCGCGAAAGATACGAGATACATCACGGTGTGAAAATAAAGGACTCGGCAATGGTGGCGGCGGCGGTGCTTTCGCATCGCTATATCAGCGATAGATTTCTGCCCGACAAGGCCATCGATTTAATCGATGAGGCTGCGTCCAAGCTTCGAATCGAGATTGACAGCATGCCCTCGGAGCTCGACGAGGTGGAGCGACGCACTATGCAGCTTGAAATCGAACGTGAAGCTCTGAAGAAGGAGAAGGACGCCGCGTCGAAGGAACGGCTGGCAAATCTGGAGAAGGAGCTTGCTGACCTCAAGGAACAGGGCAGCAGCCTTAAAGCGCAATGGCAGCAGGAGAAGGAAGCGATACAGGGCATGCGCCAGCTAAAGGAGCAAATCGAGCAGGCCGGTATCGATATCGAGCGGGCGGAGCGAACAGCGGACCTGGAGAAGGCGGCTCAGCTCAAGTATGGGACGCTGGTGGAGCTGGAGCGACAGCTCAAGGAGAAGGAGAAAGAGCTGGCGGAGATACAGCGTGAGAATCAAATGCTCAAGGAGGAGGTTGACGAGGAGGATATCGCGGAGGTGGTCAGCCGCTGGACGCACATCCCCGTGAGCAGGCTGATGGAGGGCGAAATCCAGAAGCTGCTCAACATGGAGGAGCGAATACACCTCAGGGTTGTTGGCCAGGATGAGGCTATCGGCGCAGTTAGCAATGCTATTCGCCGGGCCAGAGCGGGCCTTCAAGACCCCAACCGGCCCCTGGGTAGCTTTATTTTCCTGGGACCCACCGGCGTGGGTAAAACCGAGCTGGCCAGAGCACTCGCCGAGTTCCTGTTCGATGATGAACAGGCAATGGTTCGGCTCGACATGTCCGAGTATATGGAGAAGCACACGGTATCCAGGCTTATCGGCGCACCTCCGGGATACGTGGGATATGACGAGGGCGGACAGCTCACCGAAGCGATAAGACGCAAGCCATACTCGGTGGTCCTCTTCGATGAGATCGAAAAGGCTCACGCCGACGTTTTCAATGTTCTGCTCCAGATACTGGATGACGGGCGGCTGACCGACGGCCACGGGCGCACCGTTGACTTCAAGAACACGGTGGTAATAATGACGTCCAACCTCGGCGGCTACCTGTTCAACGAACTAGCGGCCAGCGGCGAGACTGAGATTCGGGACCGGATAATGGAGGAACTCAAGGCTCATTTCCGCCCTGAGTTCCTCAACAGGGTGGATGAGGTTATTGTTTTCCACTCATTGACGCGTGAGGACATAGAGCAGATTGTAGATATTCAACTCAAGAAGTTGAGCCAGCGTCTCGCTGAGCGGCATATGGAGATCGAGATGACCGATGCTGCCAAGGACCTGGTCGTAGCGGAGGGCTTCGATCCGACATACGGAGCCAGGCCACTCAAGCGCGCCATCCAGCGGCGGGTACTGGATCCACTGGCGTTCAAAGTCCTTGACGGTGCTTTCATGGATGGCGACATCGTAGTTGTTGACGCGGAAGGTGAAGAGATCGTGTTTCGAAAGGCCGGAGCGCCGGTGGCGGATATTCGATAACCAGGGGACAATCGAGGAGTGAATAATGGACGTAAAATTATATAGTTCGCCGACCTGTGGCTATTGCCATCAGGCCAAACGATTTCTCGCCGAGCGCGGGGTCAACGTCACTGAGTATGACGTCTCTGTCGATCATACGGCAGCGAAGGAAGTGGTCCGTTTAACGGGGCAGATGGGCGTACCGGTAATCGTTGTCGATGGCGAGGTTGTTGTCGGCTTCAACCGTGCCCGTCTGGAGCAATTGCTTGCCAGGACGGGCGGTCAGCAACGCCCGCGCTTCGGGCTGAAGGTGGCTGATGCCAGCAGGGTAGCACAGAAGGTTGGGTCTGTACCCGTATTCGGGGCCCTCGTGGGGGCAGTGGCTCCCGCTTCTCTGGGCAGAACGGCTGGCCTGAGCAGTGGCGATATAATCACGGAAATTAATATGAGGCCGATACACAATGCAGACGATCTGGAAAAAGCTTTGGCTAATCTGACCCCTGGCGGTAGGGCTTCGATTGTATTCCTTCGGGGGCAGAAAACCCTTAAGGCGGAGATCGTGGTCTAGAAGTGCTCTTCCAGGGAGGGGAGATAACTATGCCGGTCTATGAATACAGGTGTGAAGGCTGCTCGACGCTTTTCGATCTGAGACGTAGCTTCGAGGATGAATCGGAGGCGCATTGCCCCAGGTGCGGAGGCAAAGCACGCCGTCTTTTCTCTCCTGTGCCTGTAATCTTTAACGGTTCCGGCTTCTATATTACGGATAACAGGAAGAATGGTTCGCAACCGAAAGGGACGAAGAGTGCTTCACAGCCATCGGGGGATGTCGAAGAAGCATAGTCGTCTATCATCGTGAGGGGTACGGGAATGGTATTCCGTACCT
>CAZGRF010000538.1:0-2983 GCA_964527825.1 uncultured Pirellulales bacterium | reverse complement strand
CCGGACTGGCGCCGGGATAGATCGTCGTGACCGTGATATAGGGCACGTCCATCTTCGGCATTAGCTCGACGCCCATCTTCCGGTAAGCGTTGACGCCCAGCAGAGACAGGGCGATGATCAGGCAGCTCATGGCGACGGGCCTTCGGATAGATGCATCGGACAGAAACATCACTTGGTCTCCTGCTGGATTGCGACCGGCGTACCTGCCTCAACCATGTACTGGCCCATCGTCACCACGGCCGCGGCTTCTTTCAGTTCGCCGGCGCGAATCTCGGTCCAGCCGCCGGACTCGAGGCCCGTCTCGACCGGAACTTCGCGAACCGCGTCGTTCTCGACGACGAAGACAACGGACCGCCCGCCGCGCTGCTGGAGCGCTGCCGCAGGCACACCCAAACCTTCGCGGCTCTCCAGCACCACGACGATCTGCGCCATGGCGCCGGAAGTCACGCCCGCAGGCGGGTTTTGCAGAACGCACTTGATCTCAAAAGTGCGTAGCTTGGGCTGAATCGTCGGGCTCTTGTATGTGATGACCTGGCGACCGACGTCGATGCCGGAGACGTTGATCCTCATCGCGGTTTGTCCCGGCGTCACGGCGGCGTAGTACTGGGCCGGCAGGAACGCGGCGACTTCCACGACGGAGATGTCGTCGATACGCACGACCGGGTGGCCGGGACTGCCCATCTCGCCCGGCTCCTGCAAGCGCAGGCTGACCTTCCCACGGATCGGCGACGTTACTACTGCGTCGGCAAGGTCCTTGCGGGCAATGGCCAGCTCCGCACGGCTCTGTTCTTCCTTTGCGGCCGTCAGGGCCACCTGGGCCTCGGCCAGCTTCCGGGCCGCCTGGAGCTGCTGATATCGTGACTGCTGCTGCTCGAAGGCGTCCGTGGTGACCGCCTGCTTTTCGAGCAGTCGCTGGAACCGGCTGTAATCGAGTTCGGCCTTGCGCAGATCGACGTCAATCTTCTCCAGATTGGCCTCCGCCTCCCGGCGGGAGCACTGGGCGACGGTCAGCGCATGTTCCTTGATCTGAAGGCTCCTTTCGAGGTTGGCCGCGTCGGTCTGGAAGAGCTTCGTCCGGCCGGCGACGACGGCATCGCCTTCGTCCACGAATACCGCCTCGATCGTCCCCGGGATTCGGGGTGAGACCATTGCGAAGTCCTTGGTCTCGACGTTGCCCTGCACCACCAGGGTCCGCTCGAACTGGCGCACGGTCGCCGCGGTGGTGACAACGGTAGTGTGTCTCTGCTCGCTCGCTTGTTCGGGAACGTCAGGTCCTTGGGCGTGCGCGCGCTTCTGGAGCAGGAAGTAGCCTCCCGCCGCGACACAGGCCAGTGACGCTAAGCCGAGAACAATCTTCCTCCTCAGTGTGGATGGGGTCGGTTTCGTGCCGTTCTTAGAATTGGCCGTCATGATGGGGCTCCTCGTAGTCGAGTCTGGTCTTTCCCATAACGTTCCATAGCGTCGCGGTGGCGACCTGGTACTGAAAGCGGGCGGCGGTCGCCTGCGCCCGGGCGCTGTCACGCCGGGCGGCCGCGTCCAGCAACTCGGAAGACCCGACCAGGCCCTCGCGCCATTGCTGCTCGGTCTCGACGAAACGTCGTGACGCTACGTCGAGCGCGCTCCGCGCCAGGGCAACCTGTTCGTAGGCCGTGGCCACCGTCAGATAGGCCCGCATTACCTCCAGAATAACGGCCAGAGAGGCTTGCTCTCGTTCAAGGAAGCTCTCTTCACGGCGCTCTCTGGCGGCTTTGTACTCGTTGATGTTGGCAAATCCGTTGAATAGGGTCATCGTTCCGGTCAGCCCGTAGATCCACTGATTCGAGCTGGGCCCGAAGTCTTCGAGTGCCTCGGGGCGATAGACGAACCCGAACAGCTTCGGGAGGAAATCCGCCAGCGCGATCTTGACCTGTTCTTTCTGAATCTCGACGTTGCGGTCGGCGATCCGCAGTTGCGGATGGTTCATCAAGGCCTCCAGGACCAGGTCCTCCAGGCGCGCCACCGGTGGCTCCAGGGGTGTCTCGGTCCGCAGCGTGATCTCGGCCAGAGGTGACAGACCCAACGCGGCCAGAAGGTTGGCCTTGGCTTGGCGCAGGCTGCGCTGCGTCCGGTCGCGCTCGATTTGCCGGGCCTGCACCAGCACCTGGGCCTGGTCGGCCTGCCATGGCCGGACCAAGCCCTCCTCGGAGAGGTTTCGCAGCTTCTTCTCCATTTCGACCGCCGCGGCCAGCTCGCTGTCCAAGGCCTTCTCGCTTTCCTCCAGTGACAGGCATTGGAAGTAGTCCACGGTGACTTGCAGGACCGTCATTTGCTTGGTGTATTCCGTGACCAGATCGGCGATCTCCGCGCCGCGCTTGCGCATTGAGTACAGGAACCACGTGGCCGGGTTGAAGATCGAGGCGTTGGCCTGCCACGTGAAGCTGCGGACCTTCTCGATCGTAATGGGGTCCGCGTCCGGCAGCTCGATAGAGAGGGCTGGGTCGAATTCGTAGTGCATGTAGCCCACGCTGAGCTGGGGCAGAAAGTTGGCGAACGCGATCTTACGATCCAGCTTGGCGATTCGCGCCTGAATCTCCGCGCTCTTGACGTCGAGGCTGTTTTGCAGCGCGACGCGGATGCAGTCCTCGAGGCCGAGCGGCCTGTCAGGCGAGATCATCTCATCCGTCATCTCCGCCAACGCGCGCGAATAGTCCCGCGCGTGTTCGGCGCGAACCTTCTTGCCGTCGAAGGACTTGCAGCCGGCCAGGGTGACGGCGCCTGTGAGGAGTAAGCATGCCGTCACGACTACATTTCTCAATACCGTCTTCGTTCTATGCATGTAGAATGCCTTTGAAGAAGAGTTCCTCTAGATGTGCGATCCTTTGCTCGAACAGGCCTTCCTGGGCGTCCTGTGCCGTCGAGAAGACCAACGTTTCGATGGCCGCCAGCAGGGTCATGGCCGTGACCGCCGGGTCTACTTTGCGAAAGATGCCCTTGCGAATGCCCG
>CAZGRF010000537.1:0-2984 GCA_964527825.1 uncultured Pirellulales bacterium | reverse complement strand
ATGAAGTTGCCGTAGCTTTCCTTGGTCCAGATATCGCCGTGACCCACAGGCGCGAGAATGCCGTCACTATCGAAAGTCCAGGCGTTCGCCTCCATCACCGCGTTGGAGAGGTCTTTCTTGAATACGTCGATGGCCCGGACGTCACTCAACTCGGCTGCGGTCCTTTTGAAGAACGCCACGCACCCGGCGATCTCGGGGACCGAATTGAGCCAGTTGTACTCGTACTCGATCGAGAAGCTGCCTTCGAAACCCTGGCGAGCCAGCTCCGTCAGGACTTCCCGAGCCTTGCTGACACCGGTACCCCAGATCACATCGTGGGCATTGTTGTTGCCAAACTCATTGAGGTCCTTGAAGTGAAGGCTTCGGATGCGACCGACGGCGCCGAGCTTCTTGATCGCTTCGAGAGGATCAATGCCCGAGCGGGTCCAGTGTCCTGTATCGGCGCAGGCTCCGATCCACTTGCTGCGCCCCTCGCAGACCTTCAACACGGTTTCGTAGTTCCAGTAGTGCGATGGATTCGGGTGGTTGTGAATCGCCACGCCAATCTGGTACTCTTGGCAGAGCCTGTCGATCAGGTCGAACGCATCCTCCGGCGGTTCCGAAACGATGGTTTCGATCCCCATGTCTTTGGCAAAGTCAAAGACTTGACGGCACTGCTGCTCGCTGTTCGACAAGGTGACCACGCCATAGTTGACGAGCTTTATCCCGTTGTCCTCGAGCATCTGCATGAGCTGCCGCCTCTGGGCGGCATCCATGTCGCTGAATGTGACATCGCCCACCTCGCCACCGACCTTCTGCTGAGGATAGGCTTCGATGTACACCAAACCGAGCCCCTTAGTCTTGGCGACCGCTTCATAGAACGTGAACCGGTTGAAGCTGTATGCCTGCGGCCCCAAACGCCACTGCCTCATCGGCTGGGCCCCGGCCACGCCAGCGAGAGTCGCCACGCACACGATTGCACTCATCGTCGTTTTTTTCATCTGACATTCTCCTGAGTTCAAAGTGTGGCCGTCGTCTGCAACCGGCTACAGAAGCCATCCTTCACGATACTGACGCCGCAACCACTGATTGGCTTCGGGTAGATTCGTCACTGTCATCGCAGATCCATCCCACTCGAGCTTCCGCCCGGCCCGCGACGCCACGTTGCCCAGCAGAACCGTCTCGGTCATGGGGCCGGCATAGTCAAAGTTCGACAGCGGCCGCGGCCCACCTTTGCAGGCCCGTATCCATTCCAGGTAGTGTTCGCTCGCACCGTGTTGGGAACGCGGCAGGAACGGCTCCGGGACCTTGAAACCCGCCATCCGCGCATCCGGGATCAGTCTCGGCCCGCCCATGTGCGGACAGAGAATTATCCCGTCGTCGCCGTAGTACAGCCCGCCTTCGCCCGGCAGCCGGCGGCCAACCTCCAACTCGGGCGGCCGCGGAGGCGTGTTCTCGCCGTCATACCACGTGACGGTGACGGCCGGACGGTCGCCCCGAGCAGGAAACTCCCACTTGACCGTTGTCTTCCGGGGATACGTCTCCTCGTTGGACGGTCCGGGCCTTGCCTCCACGCTGGTCGGGTAATCGAGGTCCAGCGCCCACCAAGCCGGGTCGAGGATGTGACACGCCATGTCACCCAGCGTGCCCGTACCGAAGTCCCGCCAGCGCCGCCACTGGCCCGGCAGATACGTGGGGTGGTACGGTCGGTAGGACGCGGGCCCCAGCCACAGATCCCAGTCCAGCGTCTCAGGCACCGGCGGCGTGTCCGCAGGCCGGGTGCCGCCGCCCCAGTCCTTGCCGCTCCAGATATCCACGCGCCGGACCTTGCCGATAACACCCGACCTGACCATCTCGACGAGCATCTTCAGTTCCGTCGTGGCGTGGATCTGCGTGCCCATCTGCGTCATCACGCCCTGCTCGCGCGCCGCCACCGTCAGGCGACGGACCTCCTCGATATCGTGACATAGAGGCTTCTGACAATAGACGTGCTTGCCCATCTTGATGGCCATCATCGCCACCACGGCGTGGGTATTGTCGGGCGTCGAGATCGTGACCGCGTCTATGTTCCTGTCCTCGGCCTCCAGCATCTTGCGGAAGTCCTTGTATTTCTTCGCGTTCGGGTACTTTGCGAAGGTCTCCGCGGTGTGTTGGCTCCAGTCCACGTCGCACAAGGCCACAATATTCTCCGTGCTGAGTTCCCCGACATCGCTGGCCCCCTGTCCACCGACGCCAACGCAGGCGATATTGAGCTTCTCGCTCGAAGGCGGGCCAGCGGCGCCGCCCAGGACGTGACGCGGCACAATCGTGAAGGCCGCGACCGCTCCAGCCGCAGCGCCGAGGAATCTGCGTCTGTCCATCGAATCCGTCATTTGTCGTCTCTCGCCAGTCACAAAGCCCAGCCTTCGCGGTATTGTTTGGTCAGGTACTGATTCGCCTCAGGCATGTTCGTGAACTTGAACGCGTCGGCATCCCAGAGCAGCTTCGTCGAAAGGAGCTTCTCCTTCAGAACGGGGCGGATCGCGATGTTGCCCATCAAGACCACCTGGGCCAGCAGGCCGGCGTGGTCGGGGAAGTTCGAGCCGGCGGGTTTGCCGCCTTTGCAAGCAATGACCCACTCCTCGTAGTGGCCTGGTGAACGCTCCAGCTTCTGCGGTGGTTTGCCATATTCGCGCTGCCGGAACTCCGGCAGCAGACGCCCGTTGTAGATCCTGCCCTTGTCGCCCACGTAAAGCGCCCCATTCGTGTCCCAGCGGCGCCCTTCCTCAAGCTCCGGCGGCCGAGGCGGCTTCATTCCACCGTCATACCAGTGCAGCGTCACCGGCGCCAGGTCCCCTCGGGCGGGGAACTCATACGTCACGCGCGACGCCACCGGGTACGTCTCATCGTTGACCAACGTACAACACGCCTCCACGCTCGTCGGATGGCCAAGTTTCAGCGCGCGGAATGCCGGATCGAGACTGTGGCAGCCGATATCGCCGAGCGCTCCGGTGCCAAAATCCCAC
>CAZGRF010000536.1:0-2999 GCA_964527825.1 uncultured Pirellulales bacterium | reverse complement strand
GGGTCGCCCTCGGCGTTCACGTCCTGAATGATGCCGAAGATGCCCGCCTCGACGTTGACGGTCCGAAACTCGCCGTCGATGACCCGGAAATACGCGAGGTCGTCGCCGACGATGTTCTCGCCGGGGATCATGGCCGTGGACGTCTTGCCGCAGGCGGAGGGGTAGGCCCCACACAGGTAGGTTCTGCGCCCGCCCGGGCCGTTGGCGCGCATGATGAACATGTGCTCAGCCAGCCAGCCTTCGCGGTCGGCCTTGCAGATGGCCAGGCGCAGGGACAGCTTCTTGAGGCCGACAGTGTTGCCGGCATATTGGGTGTTGACGGAGTAGACGGTGTTCTCGGCCTGGTCCATGTATACGCGGTTGAGCTCGTGGTTCTTGGTGGTCATGCGCTCCGTGACTTCACCGGTGCAGTGGCGGAACTTGAAGAACTCGAAGTTGCCGCGGGCGCTCTGTCGTTTGAATTCCTCATAGCCTGGGCGATAGAGCATGTCCTCGCTGTGGGCGACGTAGGCGGAGTCTGTGATCTGCAGGCAGGGAATTGCGAAAACCGTATTCGCAGGGCCAAGGCAGAAGAACCGAACCAGCATGGTGCGGCCTTTGTAGCTGCCACGCTGCAGGTCTTCGATTTCCTTCAGGCCCGCGCCGCGTTCGACCTGGTTGAGCTTGGGGTCGAGGGTCTGGCCCTTGGGCACGAGGTACTTCGTCACTTCCTTTCGTCGCGCTTGGTCGTAGTAGCTGTCAAAGTGGACCGTATGGCCCTGGATAGCCAGCGGCACCTCTTCCTTGCTGTCGATGGCAAGTTGGCGGCAATAGGCAGCATCCTCCTTGGCGTCTGTGCCGACCCACACCTTGTCCGGCTCGCAGAGTTCAATGGCATAGGCGACAAAGGCATTCACCTCGTCGTTCTTCAAGGCGGTGAGCTTTTGCAGACTGGCCTTGTCCATTTTGCTTCTCAGCGTTGACAGCGTATCCATCGGTTTTCCTTTCTCCTGGCACGAAGCCGTGGCTTCAAGAGACATTGCGGGCCAGGGCTTCTCCATTTCATCTGCCTGTCCACCACGCTCGGGTCTGTACGCACTTCAACACCCGTGCTGTTCCGGAGGGTGCCTGCCAGATCGCTGCAAACCGATCACCGAGCGACTTGCGGTTGTGACGTACTCGACCACGTGAACCTCGAAACGATAACAATCTGTGTCTCGGTGTCAACCGTCTGCTGTGAAATCGTGCGGCAAAACTTGACCTCAGATGCATAAACACGGCAAGAGCAAGAGGTTAAGCGTTGCTTCGAATTAGCGGGGTCGATGTGCGGTAGATGGCAACGGGCTTGGTCTCGATTTGCGGGAATGTCCGACGATCTCCGGCCTCGCGTCAGTTGCGCCGCCGACGCCAATGCTACGCCGTGGCTGTGACCGGTTCGGATGAAAAGCCCGCAGACCCTCGAAAAGTGAGTTGACACCTGTTTGGGGCGTGTTGAAAATGGCGTCGTGTTTGCACGGAGACAGGTGCACTGTCCTCGAAAATGATGGAACGGCTCTTGTCTGATAGTCGAGGTCTTTGAACAGGAGGCAAGACATGGCGTCAACCGCAGACGGACGAGGCTCTGCATCGGACAAGACACGAGTGGCCAAGGACAATACCCGCATCGAGAGAGACCGCGAGTTGATCCTGGCGGCGAAGGAAGAGGGACGGGGGGCGCTTCTCAAGACGTTCGTGAAGCTGTCGGGCCCCGGGTGGCTGCAGAGCGGCATCACCGTCGGCGGCGTGTCCTTCGCCTCGAGCCTGTATCTGGGCGTGCTGTCGGGCTTCACATTCCTGTGGCTCCAGCCGGTAGCGATGATGTGGGGCATCGTCATGTTAGCGGCGATCTCCTACGTGACACTGTCGAGCGGACAGCGCCCCCTGCGTGCGATCAACCAGCACGTCAGTCCGGTGCTTGGCTGGAGCTGGCTGCTGGCCTCGATGGCGGCCAATCTGGTCTGGTCGATGCCGCAGTTCAGTCTCGGCTCGGCCGCGCTTCAGCAGAACCTTCTGCCCGGCATCTTCGGCGGAGGCCCGGACAGCCTGATTCAGGGCAACGCCGCCAGAGTCGTGGCGGTGCTGCTGTTTCTCGGAATCTGCATTACCGTTTCGATGCTCTACAGTCTTGGCGGCCGCGGCGTACGGATCTTCGAGAAGACCATCAGGGGCATCGTCAGCCTGATCGTGATCTGTTTCTTCTTCGTCGTGCTCAAGCTGAGCCTCAAGGGGCAGATGGACTGGGGCGAGGCAGCTAGGGGCCTGGTGCCGAACCTGCGGATGCTATTCCGACCTGTCGAGGGCCTGACGCCGTACCTTCAGGCCGTCGCCGAGAACGGGCGTGCGTACTGGACGGAACTGATCACCAGCCAGCAACGAGGCGTCATTATCAGCGCCATCGCGGCCACCGTCGGCATCAACATGACCTTCATGTTCCCCTACTCGATGTTGCGGCGTGGATGGGACAAGGATTTTCGCGGCCTGGCGATCTTCGATCTTTCGACCGGCCTGTTCATCCCGTTCGTTCTGGCCACCGGTTTCGTGGTGATGGCGGCCTCCTCGCAGTTCCATACCAAGCTCGCCCCGGGTTTCGTACCCGCGGTGGAAGGAGGAGCCGTCACGGAGACGCCGGCGGCGAACCTCGTCGGCCCGTACAAGTCGCTGCTGAAGAACCGGGTGGCCTTTGAGATGGGCAAGGAGGTCTTCGGCAGACTCTCCGCTCAGGAGCAGGAGCAACGAGTCGACGCGCTGCCGCATGCCGACAAGGTGATGGCCGCCATGCTCGTCAAGAGAGACAACTTCAACTTGGCCAATACGCTGACGCCTCTGACCGGCAGGACCGTCGCGCAGTATCTCTTTGGCTTGGGCGTGATGGGTCTGGGACTGAGCGCCGCGACGATCCTGATGTCGATCAACGGCCTGTGCCTCTGCGAGATGCTGGGCAAGCCGGCGGGCGGTTGGACCCAGCGGATCGGCTCACTCAT
>CAZGRF010000535.1:0-3008 GCA_964527825.1 uncultured Pirellulales bacterium | reverse complement strand
AGCTCGGCGCCATCCTCAACCCGCGCACCGGCCGCGTGCACGCGTCGTTCAACCAGACAGTGACCGCGACCGGCCGGCTCTCGTCGAGCGATCCGAACCTCCAGAACATGCCCATCCGCACCGAGCTGGGCCGCAAGATTCGGGCCGCGTTCGTCCCGGAAAAGGCGACCGACTGCATCCTGAGCGCAGACTACAGTCAGATCGAACTGCGATTGCTGGCCCATTTCTCGCGTGATGAGGCCTTGCGGGCCGCGTTTGCTGCCGACCAGGACATTCACCGCTTCGTGGCATCGCAAATCTACGGTGTCCCGCTGGACGAAGTGACGAGCGAGATGCGGTCGCGCTGCAAAGCGGTCAACTTCGGCATCATTTACGGTCAGGGAGCCTTCGGCCTTTCGCGAACGGTAGGAATCAGCCCGGCCGAGGCGAAGCAATTCATCGAGGGCTACTTCGCCCGCTACGGTTCGATCCGCGCCTTCATCAACGAGTGCATCGACAAGGCCAAGCGCGACGGCTACGCCGAGACCATTCTGGGCCGACGCCGTCGCATCCTGGACCTCAACAGTCGCAATGGCGGCCGGCGCGCCCTGGCCGAGAGGCTCGCCGTCAACACCGTTATCCAAGGTTCCGCCGCCGATCTGATCAAGGTTGCGATGATCGCCATTCAATGCAAGATCGACGCGGAGAACCTGCCCGTGCGCATGCTGTTGCAGGTTCACGATGAACTGGTCTTCGAGTTGCCTGTCGGTGAGGCTGAGAGGCATGCGCAATGGATCGCCAGGGAAATGACGACGGCTATCAAGCTCGAAGTCCCTCTCAAGGTCGATGTCGTCCACGGCCCGTCCTGGCTGGCTGACAAGTAGATGTCGACTGCTTCCGTCCGCAGGTGCATCAGGACGTCCTTCCTCTGATTCTGTATGCAACTCGATAAGGGACGCAGAGATGCGCTCTCAGGCTCCGACGCGTACGTCGGTCGTGAACGGGTAGCTGGCGAGAATGGCCTTGCCGCCCAGGTAGCGCTCGATGCGCATGAGTTCATTGTACTCAGCCACCCGTTCGGAGCGCGACACGGACCCGATCTTGACCTGGCCGACCCCGGTTCCCACGGAGAAGTCAGCTTCAAACGGCATCTCGGTTTCGCCGGAACGGTGCGAGACAATGGCCGTCAGGCCGTGTCCGAGGGTCAGGCGGATAGTATCCAGGGTCTCTGTGATGGTCCCGATCTGGTTGGCCTTAATGAGAACGCAGTTGGCGGCGCCGGCCTCAATGCCGCGATTGACGCGCTCGGGATTTGTCGCGAAAAGATCGTCGCCGACAATCTGAATCTTATTTTCCGTCTTCTGTTTGAGCAGGGCGAATCCGTCCCAGTCCTCCTCGTCGAGCGGGTCCTCGATGGAGACGATCGGATACCGCTTGGTCCATTCGACCAGCAGGTCAATCATCTCAGCGGAGGTGAGCTCCAGACCATCTTTGGCCAAGTGGTACTTGCCGTCCTGGTGGAACTCCGAAGCGGCCAGATCCAGAGCCAGCGCGACGTCCTCGCCCGGCGTGTGGCCGACGCGCTCCAGTGCCTCCATAATCAGCTTGAGCGGCTCTTCATTGGACTCGACCGGCGGTGCATAGCCGCCTTCGTCACCGACGGTCGTCGGCCAGCCACGCTCGCGGATGATCTTCTCCAGCTCGTGGAAGGTCTCGGCCGCCCAGCGGGTCGCCTCCGCGAACGTGGGAGCGCCGACGGGCACAATCATGTACTCCTGGATATCGGACGAGCCGATGGCGTGCCTGCCACCGTTGAGGACATTTATCAGGGGGATCGGCATGGTGTATGGCTCGTTGGCCGGCTTGCCGAAAACCTCGGCGACGTACTCGTAGAACTGCAGTCCCCGCGCTACCGCTCCGGCCCGCAGGCAAGCAATGGAAACGGCCAGAATGGCGTTGGCGCCCAAGTGCGACTTGTTGTCGGTCCCATCGAGCTCGATCATCTTCTCGTCGATGCCGCGCTGGTCCGTCACGTCGAATCCGATCAGGGCCGGTGCGATGATCCCGTTGATATTGCGAACGGCCTTCAGTACCCCTTTGCCGAGGTAGCGCTGCGGCTCATTGTCGCGCAGCTCCACGGCTTCGTACTTGCCGGTCGAGGCGCCGGAGGGCACCATCGCCGAGACCCTTCGGCGGCGATCCAGGTGCACCGTCGCCTCGACGGTCGGATTGCCGCGCGAGTCCAGAAGTTCCTGAGCGGTAATTTGGAAGATATCCATGCCACTGATCCTCAACACCTGCCAGGTCGAACAGCCTGTTCACCTCATGTGGTCGAGCAGTATACGCGATTTCCCCCCGCCGGCAACAGTTTTCGCCCGGCGCAGAGCGATCCGACTCGGCATTCGGTGTATGCGTGTGCCCCCTAAGCTTTGCTCCTGAAGGGGTCTTGGGCACGGTCGAACAAACCGGCCGTGGTGCTCCTACATCGATTTTCGACCCCCGCTTTTGCTTCAGGCGGCAGCCAGGCCGCAACAACCTGGGTCGCGGTGAGCGACGGATCCGGTCAGGCGCAACTGGCATGACGCGGTGTGCTGCGACGCTCACGCGGAAGAGAATGTGAAGAAGCCCAGGAATAGCCAGCAGCGACCGCTGGACGGGCGAGACAAGGCGACGGCCGAACACCCAGTCTGTGCAGCGGATCCTGCAGAACATGAAGCCGTATCATGTGTGAGTACGTATGCGGTCTGTCGAACCCGCCAATTCAATCCGGAAACCGCCTGCTTCCCCTGTGGGCAGGTGTATGGCTGGTCTCTTCCGGTTGCCTTCTCCGGCAAACAACGACATAATACGGCCACTCGGGACGTGCCGACGATGTCAGTATTCGACCGCAGGAAGGGAGCGGTGATTTGCCGCGTGGGCCCCTGACGCATCCGATATAGAGATAGCGGATGGCGCGATCCAGCATGGCTGTGCGCTATTGAGACGTGGGTAGGCAAGTGGGAAAGTCGGGAGGCAACTGGTTTCAGAGG
>CAZGRF010000534.1:0-3014 GCA_964527825.1 uncultured Pirellulales bacterium | reverse complement strand
TCTTCAACGCGATCTCCCGCGAAAGCTTAGGGAGTCACGCGATAGAGCCGAATGTCATCCATGTACAGGATGCCCGGGCGGCCTACGGGCGCCGCGGGATCACCCACGCCAAAGTCAAGGCAGATGATCTTCCACGTCCGTATGCCCAGCCCGTTCAGACTGATGTTCCACTGCGTCCATTCGGCCTTCTGCAAACCACCGCCGTTGTAGACGATCTTGCGGCCGTTGATCCTCACCCAAACGTCTTCAGCAGCGTTGCCGGGATCTCCGTAGAAGTAGATCACCAGGCTCTTGGCGCCGGCCTTGGTCCAGTCTGCGCCGGACCACTCGCGCCTGACCTGCATGACGAACGGGTTCTTCGAGGTATCATACGGCAGCGCCATCGACTGGCTGCCACTGTGGACGACTTCCGTGTTGACCCCGGGCGCGATGTTGGAACCGGTCTTGATCCCGGTGAGCCGCGTCCAGCCGTCGATCCAGATATTGCCGATGTTGCCGTCGGCATAGCTCTCGAAATCATCGACGGAGAGGAAATCGACCGTCGTGAAGCTCAGGACTTCACCCGGCCAGGTATCGACGCCATCGGTCGCGTCGATTCGCCAGTAGTAGGTCGTTCCGAGAATCAGACCCAGAGGGGCGAGGCTGAAACTGTTGTCGGCGACGACGTCGACCAGGGCAGTACCGTTCGCCACGGCGTCCTTGTTGTCACTCAGATACACTTTGTACATGATGGCCAGCTTTCCGTGTCTCCACGACAGGGTGCCGTCGACAGGAATGTCCACAGCTCCCGAAGCGGGCTGGAACTCTCTGGCCGGAAGCGGCTGTGCAAGCATGTAGCTGATCGCGTTGCGCAGCATTTGCAGGCCCTCGCTGTTCAGGTTCAGCGCGCCCTGGATGCTTCCTTCGATCTCTTGTGCCCCGGCGGAGAACACCATGCGGTGATCACCGGCAATCTGCCCGGCGCCATCGTAGTACTCGACGGCGCTCTTCCATTCGGCGATCCAGGTCATGTTGCTCTCATAGGTCTGGGCGATCAGCTTGCCGTTGCCTACATCGAGCGTGTCCATGAACGAGGTTTGATCAATACCGACGGTGGGGTCTAGGATGTCGGTGCCATAGATCGGGTCGGGCAGAACGATCGGCGCATTCGGATCGTTCGGATCGATCAAGTCGTTCGGGTCCACGATGTTAAGCTGCTCAAGCGTTACCCCATCGAAAATTGGATGGTTGAGATCAACGGCCTGCAACAGCGTGGGACCGGGGGTCTTGGTTGCCGCGGTCGAATTCATCCATTTCCAGCGGTTGCTTCTGGCCAGCCATACGTGCAGGTTAAGGATCGGCGTCTGGACGCTGTTCCACAGGGTCGGCTCGTCGCCGTCGTCGTAAGCGCCGGTGTCGAGCGCGCGGCTGGCGATAACGAGGTCGGCCGCATCGAGCTGGTCGATCTTGGGCACCTCGGTCGGATCGCAGGGATCGACCGGATTAAAACTCGTCCAGTAGCTGGGCCGGAAATCTACCGTGTGGCCTTCTCTCAGCAGCCACTCCACGAGGTTCCAGTCGTCTTGCACGCCGTCACCGTCGTTGTCGCGGGTGTTGGTGACCACGATGACATTCACGCCTGTCGAGGCGGAGGTCGTCAGGCGAACATTGTCCAGATTGAGCCATGCGTTGCCTGAACTCACGTTCATCAACTCGATGCCGAGTTTGTGGCCTGCGGCCTCCGGAACGTCGATCGTGAAGCACTCCAGTGTGAAGGTCTGCATGGCATACGCTAGTGCCGCGTTCTGGACGCAGATGGGCATCCGAACTGGTATGACAATGTTGGGATCCATCGGATCGGTGATTTCATCGTAGGCGAAAAGACTGATCTGCAGGGTCGTCGCGGCCCAGTTGTTCTTGGCGTCCACCTGCAACGTGAGAATCTCGTTGGCGGCAATCACGTGATCCGTGACCTGCCAGACGGAGGGATCGCCGCTCTTGAGGAAGGCCGTCCATGTCCCGTCCGTCGCGACCCAGCCTATCTCGACACCACAATCGACAGGGTTGTCGTCACTGGTCCAGCCGGGAACATCGACGGTGCACGGATCCTCCCCGTCCCAGCACTTGTATTTCTCCAGACCGGGCAGCTCGAAGCTCCCATTCTCCACGGCAATCGGCGCACTACCCCACGCCAGGGTGCTCCCGATTGCGAACACCACTGCGGCTAACAATAGCATCTTCTTCATCTTACTTTTCCTCCAACTTCTGAACACCTCTACTTCCTTGCCAGGAAGCGCTTACCTACCCACGCTCAAGCTACGCGCCCGAGCGCTTGTCCCTCCTCCGACACGTCAACCAGTTCTCCACTGTGCGGACGCATCCTCACCATGATGATTGGCGACTGCATCGTCGTCCGGTGTGGGCATAATGATGATGGCGTCCTCGCTCACCTCCTTTCCCGTAAAAAAAGACCGCTTGCCCTCGAAATGGGTGCACCGGAATCGACGTGCGACGGAAATGCGCACAAGCCTTCCCCCCTCTCTTGTGTGGCCAGCAAAACACGCTGCGCCAGAGCCTCCGACACTGACTCCGTGTGCCGCTTACACCTCTCTCCCTTCCGTGTGCCTCTGCCTGCCGGAACCAGCCGACGCCGGTAAACAGAGGAACACACGCCTCCAACTCATCGTTTTATACCACAGCAATGCCCCGCACGCAAAGGGATTCCGACTTTCAACACGAATTTAGCATTGCACGGGCGGGTCGAATCCATCACCGCGCAGTCGACTTATGTCCGAGACCTCAGCGCCCTCAGGGGCGCGACGCTGTGCTCGGAGCCTCCGCCGGCAAGTCCAGGTTTCCTTGCGTCTCAATCCTAACCACCGAATCTGCCGGAACTTACATTCTCACGGGCTTGGCCTCTTCCTCCGCAGGTTGTCGTACCAGCCGGCACGGGGTTTCGGTCCCGGCACGGCGCGCCTGTGAGCCTAAAACGCGAATTCAAGCACCCTGGGCTCGACCAGCTTTCGATAGTCCGC
>CAZGRF010000533.1:0-3016 GCA_964527825.1 uncultured Pirellulales bacterium | reverse complement strand
TTATGAATACGCCGGACCATCTCGTCTGCGACCGCGTCAACCATGATGCTCTGGACAACCACAAGGGCAACCTGCGCAACGGCACCGTCCAGCAGAACAACGCCAACTCGCGCGCCGCTAAGGGGAGCACGTCAAAACTCAATGGCGTCGTATGGGATCGCAGGCGCAGAAAATGCATGACATACATCAAGAAGGGTGGAAAGCAGCACAATCTGGGCTATTTTGAAAACGAGATTGAAGCGGCCCAAACCCACGATTCGGCCGCCGAGCAGCTACATGGCGAACATGCCGCCCTCAGTTTTCCGGAGCGTTCACGAAACTCGAGTTGCGTCCAGATTGGCTTGGACCCATCCGCCCGTCGGTGATGCAGTCTGGCCCTACCTGCCGCCCAACTCCTTCTTCAGTTCGGTCTCCGCTTCCAGCCAGTTCTGCCTTTCCTGGCCATGCTTGCGTCCGTTCCTGATCCAGATTTCGTGCGCTCTCTGTGCGATTTGCTCGTGTGTCGGCCCCGTAGACCGTGTAGGATTTGGCTTCAACGTGGCTGTTGCCGACGGTGACGGCGTGTTGGCGGGACGAAGCGGTGTCACCTCCGCCTTGCTGTAACGGGCATCGTTGTCGACGGTTGCAACGGTATTCCTTCTGTTGTTCTTCTTCTGACCCATCGTAGGGCCTCCTTATTGCCTGATGTAAATGTCCATCCTTACTGCATTTATCGTCTCGAGCGGTTTCGCACTGCCTGCTGCAGGCCACCTGTCGGTCTCTCACAGCTTTGAATGAACAATACGACCGCACCCCCACCCCCGTTCGCTTGATCCAGGCCCGCCGGCTGCCAATTCTACTGGTTCCGCATGACCCGGTCCGCGCTACTCATGAGCGCAATTATCAACGCTCCGTACGGATTGTCAAGTGGGATAATACCGGACTTGTTCTTTTCAGGCCGGCCGGGTCGCGCTGCTTCAAGGTTTCCAGCGCATCCTGACAGGGCGACAGGCTATCGGCTGTTCCAGTTTCGAGCCAGGAGGGCGAAATCGGCCATATCTACCTCCCCGTCGGGCTCGAAGTCGCCGGGCCTGACGCTGTCAATAGTCAATGAAGACGATGTCCTCTGGGATGGCGACAACGTCGCGATGGGCGGGGCCGAGGGCTTTCTTGATCTCGGTGCTGTGCTTGCCCGCCAGGAGCTTGAGCTGGGCCGCGCCGATACTGGTCATGGCCTTGGCGGCGTCGTTGAGCATGACGATATCGCCGGCTTTGAAGTCACCTTCGACCGACACGACGCCGGAGGGCAGCAGGCTCTTGCGATTGCGCAGCGCCCGCAGCGCGCCGTCGTCGATGTGAATCGTCCCGGCCGGCCGGCTGTTGAGAATCCACCGCGCGCGGTTGCTCAGCTTGCGCCTCGGCAGGAAGATCGTGCCGACCTCGTCGCCTGCCATGATGCGCGTGATGACATCCTTGGCCCGGCCGTTGGCCAACACCATGCGGCAGCCCGCCTGGGCCGCGATCCGCGCCGCCTCGATCTTGGTCCGCATTCCGCCGGTCGCATGCCGCGAGCCCGAGCCGCCCGCGCTGTGGACGATCTCGTCGGTGATCTCGTAGACGGTCGGGATCGCCCGCGCGTCGGTGTGCTCGTGCGGGTTCTTGTCGTACAGCGCGTCGGTGTCGGTCAGCATGATCAGCAGGTCCGCGTCGATCTTGCTGGCGACCAGGGCGCTAAGCTTGTCGTTGTCCCCGAACGCGGTGCCGATCTCCGCGGTGCTGACGCTGTCGTTCTCGTTGAGGATCGGCACGACGCCCAGCCCCAGCAGCGTCTCGATCGCGTTGCGCAGGTTCAGGTACGTCTTGCGATTGCTGAGCACCTCCGCGGTCAGCAGCACCTGCGCGACGGTGACGCCGTGCCGGCCGAACGCCTTGCGGTACTCCTGCATCAGCAGCGGCTGGCCGATAGCGGCGCATGCCTGGCGCATCTTCATCTCGCCGACCTTCCCGGCTAAGTCGAGCCGTCCGGCCCCCATGCCGATGGCGCCGCTGGTGATGATGACGACCTGCTTGCCCGCGTCGATGAGCTGCTTGACCTGCCCCGCGACCCGCCGGAAATACGCCGCATCCACGCCCGCGTCCTTCGTTAGCGTGCGCGTCCCGATCTTGACCACAATCCGTTTTGTCCTGCTGAAATCTCTCATAGATTCCGTTCAAATCGTAGGGTGGGTTCTCAACCCACGCGTTTCTTTCTACCGTGCTGGTCCGCATTATACGGCCCGTTCCGACGTCCCTTCAAGGCCAAAACGCGGGCAACCCTCCGGCAAGCGAGGGCCGTGGATGAGTGGAAGCGTGAAATGGGTAGATGCGAGTAGGGTAGTGAATTGTGCGTAGGTTAGGGTTGGTGCCATCTCTGCGTGGTGCGTCCCTCAAGGCAAGACAGATTCAGGCGGTGGCGCGGGTGATAAACGCGGCCGCGACATCGCTCGGCGTTCGATCTGCCATCGCCTCTTGCAGCGACGCAAGGGAAGGCCGTCCTGCGTGGCAGCCTGGCGGCCGCGTCGGTGTGGACCTATCGTCTCGACACCTCGAACGGGGTCATCGCCGTTTCGTCCAGGACGCTACTCTTCCGCGGCTTCCCACCACAGCCTGGGATAGTCCTGTCCTTCGAGAATCCACCAGATGTCCTCGGTTCCGTTTTCGGTCTCGCCCACGAAGTCCCAGCCACCCTCCAGGAATGTGCTGGCCGTTTGCATCTCGGCCGTCGTCAAGCCCGTCCCGCCGGCACTGCCTATCGGTCCGCTTGTTTCCATGTCCCAAAATGACCCCGTGATAAAGGAACCTATCCTGGGGTTGTAGACGCGGCTTCCTATGAGTCTTCCGACGTAGAGGTTTCCGGTTGCGGTGCCGGCGGCATAGCAATTCGTAGTGACGCCGAGGTCATCGTAGCCAATCATCCCTCCGACACAATCATGGCCGACGACTACGGCTGTCGAATAGCAGTCGCGCAACGTACCGCCGACGGGAGGGGCCACGGGTC
>CAZGRF010000532.1:0-3020 GCA_964527825.1 uncultured Pirellulales bacterium | reverse complement strand
CGGCAGACTTTCCGTTGACAAGGCCTGCCTCGGCCTATAAGACCTTCTGTGCGCCGGCTCAGCAGCTCGATCGACGATCACTCGAGAAGGTCGCGACCTTTTCCAGGTGAAAGAGGTTCTTTTGGATTTGGGAGTAGCGAACAATGGCAAAATTGAGTGCTTTTGCCGATGAGGTCACTGAAGACTTTCGCGCTCAGGTCGAGTACCTGGCGAGCGAGACGGTGGGATTCATCGAGCCGCGTTTTATCAATCGCAAGAACATCATGGACCTGAGCCGCAGCGAGTTGGATGAGGCCCGCAAGCTGATTCGCGATCACGGGCTGAAGGTCAGCGCGATCGGCTCGCCGATCGGCAAAGTCCGTCTCGATGAACCGTTCGGGCCGCACCTCGACAAGTTCAAGCATGCCGTCGAGCTGGCGGTGTTCTTCGAGACGCCGTTCATCCGCATGTTCAGCTACTACGCCCCGGAAGGCAAGAACATCGATGACTACCGTGATCAGGTCATCGAGCGCATGGCAGCTAAGGTGGACGTCGTCAAGGATGTCGATGTCACGATGGTGCACGAGAACGAGGCCCACATCTACGGCCATACTGCTGAAAACTGCGTCGCGCTCGTCGAGGCCATCGGTTCGGAGAAGCTGCGCCTGGCCTACGATCCCGCCAATTTCGTCTGGGGCGAGAGGATTGCCAACAACGTCGAGGTCTGTTGGCCCGTGATGCAGCCGTACGTTGCGCACGTCCATATCAAGGACTGGAAGCTCGGCTCCAAGGACATCGGCAGTATCCCGGGCGAGGGGGACGGGCAGATCAAGGAGCTACTGGCCGAGCTGTCGGCGATGGAATACGATGGGTGTCTGACGATGGAGCCGCATCTGAAGGTGGGCGGGCAGTTCGGCGGCTCGACGGGTCCGGAACTGTTCTCCAAGGCCATCGCGGCCGTCAGGACGTTGGCCGACGAGGTAGGCTTGCCGTGTGACTGATTCCAGCCAGTGAGGAAGACGCAGATGAACGTATGGAACTTTGGTGTCGTCGGTTCGGGTTTGATTGCGGACTTTCACGCACGCGCGATCGGGGACATTCCCAACGCCAAGTTCACCGCGTGCTGTGACAAAATCCCCGAGCGGGCGGCGAAGCTGGCCGAGAAGTACGGGGCAAAGGCATTCGCCGGCTACGAGGAGATGGTCAAGAGCGACGCCGTCGATATTGTCACGATTGCGACGCCGAGCGGTCTGCACATGGAGCCGACGATTGCCGCGGCCAGAGCAGGAAAGCATGTGCTCTGCGAGAAACCGCTGGAGATCACCCTGGAGCGCATCGATGCCATGATCGA
Organism: uncultured Pirellulales bacterium; assembly: GCA_964527825.1. GTDB lineage: Bacteria > Planctomycetota > Phycisphaerae > Sedimentisphaerales > Anaerobacaceae > JAFGLV01. Next base: position 1,690 of record CAZGRF010000532.1, on the reverse strand, counting down.
GGCTCACGACAAGGCAGGGACACGTCTGGGCGGCATCTTCCCTTATCGGTTCAATAATCTGATGATTCCGCTGCGCGATGCGATTGACTCGGGCCGCTTCGGGACGATCACGTACACTGGTGTTTATGTCCCCTGGTGGCGCACCGACGAATACTACCAGGACTCGTGGCATGGGACTTGGGCGCTCGATGGCGGCGGCGCGCTGATGAACCAGTCCATCCACATGATCGACATGCTGTGCGATCTCATGCCGCCTGTCGAGTCGGTGCAGGCCTACACCGGGACGCTCGGGCACAAGATGGAGGCGGAGGACGTCGCCACGGCTGTACTGCGCTACACGAGCGGCGCGCTGGGCATCATCTATGGGACCACGGCCTCCTATCCCGGTCAGTTCCGACGCTTCGAGATCACCGGGACCAAGGGCACCGCGGTCAACGTCGAGAACAGCATTACGATGTGGGAGTTTGCCGACAAGCGGCCCGAAGATGAGGAGATTCGGCGCCAGTTCATGAAGATCGAAGGCGGAGGCGGCGTTGCCGACCCGGCGGCGATCAATTACGAAAACCATACGCGGAACTTCAAAGCGTTCCTCGAAGCGCTCGAGAAAGGCGAGGATTTCTCGATCAGTGGCCCCGAAGCCCGCAAGGCTGTCGAGGTCATCCTGGCCATCTACAAGTCGGCCAAGGAGGGTAAGCCGGTCAAGCTCGGCTAAACGCAACGGATCTCAGGCCGGCGTGTTGACCTCGGGCCCCGTCGGCGACGGTTCGACGTCCGATGTGATTTGAGGATCCCGCTTCTTGTGTACGTTCAGCTTCGAGGGCTTTTCGCGGGTGAACTTGAGGCCGGCTCCGCTGAAGATCTCCCTTACCTCCTGGAGGAACTCAACGTATTGCAGCAGGGCCCAGGCGCTGTTGGTCCAGCGCATCTGGTAGCCGCGCTGATGGGCCTGCTTCTCCATCAGGAGACGCTTGCTGCGGTTGAACACGACGTAGTCGAGCGCCTGGGCGATTTGCTCGACCGAAGGGTCGCCCGGGTCGACGAGAATCCCGCGGGCGAAGCGGCCGATGAGGAGCCCCTCGGGACACCTCTTATTGGAGTGGATCAGTTCGCGGGCGTATCTGAACTTGGTCGTAATAGCGGCCCGGCCGGAGCCCAGGGTATCGGCCAGAATGCCGCTGGAAATCTGCTGCATGTTCAAGTACGGCAGCAGCATCACGTTTGTGGCCCCGTAGAGCTCCAGCAGCGTGTGTTCGCTGAGAAACGTATCGAGGAAGACCACCTCGTAGTCGTCGAATTTAGCCGTGCCCAGCTCTTTGACCGTGCACCAGGTCACGTGGGCCTCTGCCAGAGCTTGGTCGATCTGCGCCCGGAATTCGCGGTAGGGTACGCCACCCTCGGCCTTGATGAATTCAGGGTGACACTGGCCGGCGATGAGGTAGACCATCCGTCGTCTCTGCTCGTCCGTGCAAGACTCGCGCAGGAAGCGTCCGTAAGCGCGAAGCCCGTACTGCATGCCTTTGTCCGGCGAGAGCAGGCCAAGCGTGGTGATGAGAAACCGACCCTCTAATCCGTACTCGCGTTTGATCGAGAGGCGATTGAACTGCGAGGGGTGCTGCATCCGGATACCGTGGTCGATGTGCTTGAGCTTGTCGTGCGGAATCCCGTACGTATCGGATTCGAGGATCTGGAT
>CAZGRF010000531.1:0-3027 GCA_964527825.1 uncultured Pirellulales bacterium | reverse complement strand
ACGGCGGCAGCACGACCACCAAGGGTGCGCTCGTCGAGATCGCCACCGGCAAGCTACTCGACAAGCTGTACATCAAGACCCACGGCAACCCGGAGGAGTCGCTCAAGCGCGTCCTGCGCTACTTAGCCCGGCATAAAGACGATGTTGTCGTGAAGGGGGTTGGCGCCACGGGGTCGGCCCGCAAGCTCTACGAGAAGATCCTGCTGAGCAAGAAGAAAACGCACGAGCTAGCCGAGCAGGACGTTGCCCTCGTCGATCGCATCACCGACGAGATCACGTGCCACGCGCTCGGCGTCAAGCACTGCAACCCGGAGATCGACACGATCTTCGAGGTGGGTGGCCAGGACATGAAGTTTACCAGCTTCGCCAAAGACGGGACCGTCAAAGAGGCGAAGATGAACTATAGCTGCCAGGCCGGGTCGGGCCAGACGCTTGAGAACATGGCCGATGTCATCAACCTCAATGTGGAGAGCACGTTGCAGGACGCGGCCCTTCATGCTCAGCGCGTGCCGGTTATCGACTCGACCTGCGGCGTCTTCATGGAGATGGATGAGAACAGGCTCATTGCGGAAGGCTTCGGCCGGGACGAGATCGCCGCCGCCATCATCCGCGGCACCGCCGCCAGTTACTACTACAAGTTCGTCGGCGGCGCCCAGCATGTCGGCCACAAGTGCTCTGCCCAAGGCGGCCCGGCACTGGGTAAGGCGTTTCTGGCGGCGCTGGCGCAAGTGGCCGAGCAGGAGATCGAGGCCTATCCGCATCGCGAGATGTTCGGGGCCTGGGGCCAGGCGCTCGACATCATCGCACAGATCAAGCGGTTGGACGGCGAGGGGACGAAACACGGCACGGCCTTCCGCGGCTGGGAGATCGTCGACATGCCGTTCAAGAAGCGCAAGGTTGCCTGCCGGGAGCTGTTCGGCGAGCGCTCGTGCGGCCTGCGCGACTGCCAGCTCGAGGTCTTCAGCATCGAGGACGACGAGATTATCACCGGCGGTTTCTGTCCCCTGGGCAACTCGGAGGCGGTCAAGAGGCCCAAGACGAACTATGTGGACCGCTACCACAAGATCTTCGAGAAGCACTTCAAGGAACAGGGCTGCCTGCAGGCCGAACTGGCCTCCGCGCGACCGACGGGTCCGACCGTCGGCATCAAGCGCAGCCTCGCGACGCTGGGCGAGAAAGGCATCTGGAGCGCGGCGCTCTTTCGCAAGCTGGGCTTCTGCCCGGTCATCTCGCGGCGCAGCGATCAGGAGATTGCCAAGATCGGCGTGGACAACTCGCGTACGGAGTTCTGCATCGCGCGCAAGCTGGCGACGGGCCATGCGGCGATCCTCAACGACGATCCGGCGGTCGAGTACCTGTTCAACCCAAGTTTCATCGAGCAGCGCAAAGCCGAGCCGCCGGACCTGAAGTACTGCATCTATACCGAATCCGAAGGATATGTCCTCAACGACGTACTGAGCCTCGACAAGAACAAGCAGTTCAATCCCGTCTTGCATTTCGGCGACAGGCCGCTGCTCGTCCAGGAGATCCGCAAAGAGTTCGAGCGGGTCGGTTTCAAGTTCACGGTCGCGCAGATTCGGAAGGCCATCGTCTGTGCGGAGGCGGCCGAAGACCGGTTCAAAGATGCCCTCCACGCCGAGGGAGACAAGTTCCTCCAGCGCGTCGAGCGGGAGGACATCCAGGCCTACGTCGGGATCGGCAGGGAATACGTTCTGCTCGATCCGGAGGCCAGCTCCAACTCCGGCGCGATGTTCTCGCAGGTGCGCGGGCTCGACTACATTCCGCAGATCTTCCTCGAACACAAGTTCATGGACCTGCCGCTCGATTCATTCGTCGAGAACGAGTTCTGGGTCGAGAGCGTGCAGATTCTCAAGGCCAATTTGTTTGTGGCGGACCATCCGAATCTGTTCCCCATCCGCATGATCAACTTCGCGTGCGGGCCGGACAGCCTGAAGATTTATCAGGAAGAAAGGATACACCAGGTCGTGGGCAAGCCGCTGCTGGTCCTGGTGACCGACGCCCAGACGAACAACGCGCCGTTCGTGACGCGCACCGAGGCGCACGAGCGCGTCGTGAGCCAGAGCCGCCCGGGCCGGCTGGACCTGCGCAGGCTCCGCGCGTACTCGACGGACACCTACGACAAGCGGACCTGGCTCATTCCGTACATGGGCGACGCCAGCTACGTCGCCGCGGCGGGCCTGAGGCACTTCGGCATCGAAGGCCAGGTGCTGCCGACTGCCACGCCGCGCGGCTATGAGGTCGCGCGCAAGCACATCTATACTGAGGTTTGCTATCCGCTCAAGGGTGTGGTAGGCGACGCGATCGGCTTCCTCCAGGAGGAGATCGAGAAGACCAGCCGCCGGCACGTCGAGGACAGCTTCCTGGTGATGCTGCCGACGACGAGCGGGCCGTGCCGCTTTGGCAAGTACACCGAGCTGCTGCGGGAATTCATGCGCCTCGAAGGCCTGGAGAAGGTCCCAGTGGTCGGGCCGTCTTCGGAGACGGATTATATCGACATTCCGCTGCCACGCGGCAAGGGCGGCTCCGACAAGATCAAGATGCAGCAGACGCTGTTCAAGGGGCTCAACGCCGCCGATCTGCTGGAGGATGTCCTGCGCCGCTTCCGCCCCTACGCCGAGGACAGGGACGCCGCCGATGCGCTAAAGAAAGAGCGCCTCGATGCCCTGAGCGAAATCGTCGCGCGCGGCGGCCACACCGACGCCTTAATCCAGTGGGGCCACGAAACCGTCGCGATGTTCAAAGCCCTCAAGCAGGTCTCCACCGAGCGCTTCCCGCTGGTCCTCTACTGCGGCGAGATCTATATGAGAATGCACGACCCGTATACCGGGTTCGTCGTCAAGCAGCTCGAAGAGAACCAGTTGGAGATCGTGCGGGACCCGATCACGGACTGGTTGCTGTACGTCAACCGGATGAACCTGCGCAACGCCAAACGCGACGCGCGCCTGGGTATCAAGTCGATGGACCTCGCCCGCGCGTGGCGGGCGGCCGGGAAAATCGCCAAGTCGA
>CAZGRF010000530.1:0-3037 GCA_964527825.1 uncultured Pirellulales bacterium | reverse complement strand
CGCGCATACATCTGGGATTCGCTTGCGGGCACTGGCGCCTGCCGGATTCTCCGAGGAGACGACCTTCCAGCCCTTTTCCATGGCGAGCGCAATCACGAACGGGTCGGCGTCCGCCACGGTCTTCCTCTCGTCGATCAGGGATGGAAATGCCTTCAGTATCCGCTTGACACACTCAATCTGGTCACGGTCCAAGTCTTTGAAGCACTTCTGTTTCTTCGCCCAGACGTACAATTCATCGTGCTGCCTTTGGAGTTCGTTCCGCACCTCTTGAGGAGCAACTAGTTCTCCTGATTTGATTAGCCCCTCAATCTTCTGCCACAGTGTTGGAAACACGTCTCGCGGGTAGCGCCGTCTCCATAGGTCAATAAGAGCATTGGTGTCAATGACGTATCCCGGAAAGAGGTCAGCCATATCGAACCCTTTCCTCTCGCAGCAGTGATTCAACCGTAGCTAGGTGCTTAAGCCCTATGGACAAGTAATCTGAAACGTCTCGGTAAGTGATCTTCTCTTGGCGCGCTGATTCCAAAACGAGCGAGGTGAACGGGATGCCGTTCTGCTTGACACATTGTCTCGACGGAATGCGCCTTCCGCCCTTTGGCTTCTTGCGCTCCTTGAGCTTATGCTCCCATTCCTCATGCATGTGCCTGTAGAACCGCTCTGTGGTCCGCCCGAGGATCAGAAGTCGGCGCAGAATTACCTCACGGCTGACCTTGAATTGCCGACCTATCTGCTGGAGGTCCTCTTCGTCCCAAGCGGTTGGCTTCCCATGAGCCTGAATCAATGGGTGGGCAAGCAACGCTTGCCGAGGGACGAGGAATTCGCCAGAAAAGCGGTTGCAGAACTGCTCGACAATCTTTCCTTGTTCGCTCCAGTCGCAGATCCCGCTTTGTCGCAGGAGTAGATGCCCGTACTCGTGAAACAGCGAGAATATCCGACCATTGGTCGCACGGTCGCTGCTATTTAGGACGATTGCGGGCTGCTCGGCGTCGGCAAAGGAGAAAGCCCGACCTTCCTCAAAGGGAAAGGGGAGTTCAAAGATCAGAACGCCCAACTCCTCGACGCGGCGCCTCCACTCGGTGAGCGCAGTGGCTTCGTTCTTCCACTTAAACTGCTCCTCTGTCGCGACACCCAACCGTTCGCGTACCTGGCTGGCGAGCATTTGCGGGTCGTCTGACAGCGTGGCTTGCCCAATGTCGACGCGGTACTCACGATCAAGGGTCTTGCTCAGGTCCTCGGCCAGCGTTTGGAGGCGGCGCGCGCGCCGCATGGCAAGGAGTGTCTTCTCCGAAAACGGCTTCTTGGCCGTCTTCGGGAGCGTCCGGAAGTCGGTCGGTATCGGTGCTTCCTCAGGTGGGGCTGCAAGGAAGAAAACGGCAAGGGGCCGTTTGTAGAACGTCGAGAGCTCCCGAAGTTGCTTGAGCGTCGGTCGCTTCTCGCCGCCTTCCCACTTCTCCACGACATTCTCACTAAGATCAAGCCGCCGTGAGACGTCCTTGATGCTCTTGCCTATCGTTTCTCTCGCCCATTTCAGAACGCTGGCCTCAACGGAGATTTCTTGAGAGGTAATGCGCATGCCATTTCACCGTGTCACTTCAAACATTGTGGGGGAGTTGACGTTGTCGTGCAGGCTGACCTTGTCCGTCAAGGACTTGTCCTTGCAGGGGATGAGCTGGTGGTATTTGACCAGCAGATGGTGATTTTGAACAAAGGACTTGCCTTTGAAATTCAGCACGGCCATGGGTCCGACGACTCCTTTCGTTTGCCTTCCAGAGAGCCAGATTACCGTGAACCGGGGGCCGGGTCAACCAGCGAAAAGGCCCTTCAGGCGAGAAGAAGAGCGAAGAAACAAGGGGCAGATCCAGCGGTCCCGGCTGCCTCTGTCCCCTGCGGTTGCGTCGTCGGTTGTCGCGGCGGTCGAGCAAGACGCCACGAGTCAGCCTGCGACTCAGTAGTCGCGGGCGGTCAGGGCGTCTTTGCCGACGGGGCGGCTCGAGCCGGTGCACTCATGGTGGTTGGTCCAACGTGCAGGCGTCATAGGGGGATAGGGCCGGCGTATGGCGGATCGGCGTGAATGCGTGGGAAATCTCACCTATCGCCACGGGGATTGCGGTGAATCGGAGGGCGTTCGGCCGAACTCGCAGCCAAATCCAGAGTACATTTCAAGCTGAGGAAAGATTTTTTGCCTTTCTTCGGCACAGAGTCTTGACTTGGCCGTATTTTTAGTATACCAATTACATGGGAATAGTAGGAGATAAATGGCAATGAAACTGTCCACACGAACACGTTACGGCATGCGGGCGGTGATCGAGCTGGCCCAGCACGAGGGCAAACGCCCGCTTCAACTCAAGGTGATTGCCGAGCGGCAGGGGATTTCGGTCAAGTATCTGGAGCAGTTGATGAGCCTGCTTCGCTCGGCCGGGTTTGTCAGGAGCATCCGGGGCTCCAAGGGCGGCTATGTCCTGGCCCGCCCGCCGGAACAGATTCGTTTGAGCGAGATCTTTCGATGTCTCGAGGGCGCCGTCACCACCGCGGAATGCACGGAGGACACGGACTATTGCGAGCGCGCGGCCGACTGCGTGGCGCGAGAGATATGGCTGCGGGTGGAAGAGGCGATCCGTGGCGTGCTCGGTTCGATGACCTTGGCTGACGTGGTTCAGAGGACTAAGGCGCGCGAGGTTGAGTATCAAATCTGAGGATCAGGAGGTGATCGTGAGCGCTGTTTTTGAGGACATCGTGGCAGCGGTGGGGTATACACCGCTGGTTCGGATCAACCGGCTCGGCTCCGGCAGGGCGAGGATTCTCGCCAAGCTGGAATCGAAGAACCCCTGCGGCAGTGTCAAGGACCGCATTGCCAAGTACATGATCGAGGCCGCCGAGGAGAAAGGATTGATCAAGCCCGGCACTGTGATCGTCGAACCCACCAGCGGCAACACGGGCATTGGATTGGCGTTCATTTGTGCGTCTAAGGGGATTGCCTTGACATTGACGATGCCGGAGTCGATGAGCGTCGAGCGGCGCAAGCTTCTGCTGATCTTTG
>CAZGRF010000529.1:0-3038 GCA_964527825.1 uncultured Pirellulales bacterium | reverse complement strand
AATCGGTCCCGGCTGTGTTCAGCAAGGAGACTGCGACGGTATGAGAGCCCTCTGATCGCGCTCATCGTGGTATTCACATCAGCATCCTGGGCAGCGAGAGGATCAGATCCGATCTCCCTCCATCCGGACAATCCTCACTACTTCCTTTGGCGGGGAGAGCCAACCATCCTGATCACGTCCGGGGAACACTACGGCGCCGTTCTGAACCAGGCGTTTGACCGTGCGAAGTACCTACAGACACTCCAAGCCAACGGCTTCAATCTGACGCGGACCTTCAGCGGCGCGTATTGCGAGCCACAGGGTGCATTCGGTATCGAGGCAAACACGCTGGCGCCCGCCGAAGGCGACCTGCTCTGCCCGTGGGCCAGAAGCGACACGCCGGGGTACGCCAACGGCGGCAACAAATTCGACCTGTCCAGATGGGACGCGGCGTATTTCACCCGCCTGACGAACTTCGTCACGCAGGCGGCCAAACGGGGCATCGTCATCGAGATGGTCTTGTTCTGCCCGTTCTACGAGAACGAGATGTGGGGACTGAGCCCTATGAACGCCCGCAACAACATCAACGGAATAGGCGATGTTGAGCGCGAGGAGGTTTACACACTCAAGCACAAAGACTTGCTGGCCGTGCAGGACGCGATGGTTCGGCGCATTGTCGGGACACTGCGCGATTTCGACAATGTCTATTACGAGATATGCAACGAACCCTACTTTGGCGGCGTGACTGTGGAATGGCAGAATCACATTGCCGAGACCATCGTGCAAGCCGAGTCGGCATTTGCACACACGCACCTGATCGCACAGAACATCGCCAACAAAACCAAGAGGATCGAGAATCCCAATCCTCATATTTCCATCTTCAACTTTCATTACGCCAAGCCACCGGCAGCCGTGGCCGACAATTACCATCTGAACAGAGTAGTTGGCGATGACGAGACCGGTTTCGCTGGTGGAGACCGTGCAAAACCCTACCGCCTGGAGGGATGGGACTTCATCATCGCCGGCGGCGCTGTCTTCGACAACCTTGATTACTCCTTTGCCGTCGGTCACGAGGACGGCACGGCTAAGATCAATGCACCCGGCGGAGGTGGACCAGAGCTCCGGAGACAACTGCAGGTGCTCAGGGGATTCATCGACAGCTTTGACTTCATCAAGATGAAGCCTGATGATTCCGTGATTGAAGGAGGCGTCCCGACGGGGGCAACCGCGCGTGCCCTGGTGCAGCCGGGCCGCGCGTACGCCATCTACATCAACGGAAACGGCATTGCTGAACTCACCATCAATCTTCCACAGGGTTCGTACAAAGCCGAGTGGGTCAGCACCAAGACCGGGAACATCGAGAAGGCCGAGTCCTTCGAGCATGACGGCGGATCGCGTGCTCTTGCAGCCCCCACGTATAGCGACGATGTCGCCCTGCGATTGACCAGAGCCGAGAGACAACGTCGCGGACTGCTCTTCGAGAGCGATTTCGAGAACGGCAACCTGGAAGGCTGGCAGCCTTCTGGCAACACGCCTGCGATTGTCCAAGGCCCCGCGAGGTCCGGCAAGCACGCGATGAGGACTTCTCTTGACCGGCAGAAAGATCGCTTCTCGTATCGGACCGAGGTGAGCGGCCCCCATGCGGAGATCGGCAAGGAGTACTGGTACGGATTCAGCATCCTCTTGCCTGAGGACTATGCGTCGGACCGCATCTGGGAGATCGTTGCGCAGTGGCATGGAGTGCCCGATTTCGACGCCGGTGAGAACTGGCGTAATCCCGTCATAGCGCTGTCAACCACCAACGGGCACTGGGGGTGGGTCAGTCGCTGGGACGCCAAGCGCAACACCTTCGAAAGCGGCAGGAGAGAATATGGCGGAACCCACGACTACGACTTGGGCCCCTATCGGCAAGGTGTCTGGACCGACTGGGTCGTCCACGTCAAGTGGTCCTACCGGCAGGACGGTCTCTTGCAGGTGTGGAAGGACGGCGTCAAAGTAATCGACCAGGACGGACCCAACGCCTTCAACGACAAGAATGGGCCATTCTTCAAGATGGGACTGTACAAGGGCTGGAGCGATCCGAACAGGCGCAGCGACCACGTGAGCAAACGGGTCCTCTACCACGACGAGTTTCGCATGGGCGGATCGGAAGCCAGTTACGAGGATGTTGCGCCCGGTCCGTAGATATGACTATCGAGAGACAGAGAGTTGTTGTCGCGCTTAGCGGAGGCTTGGACAGCTCCGTCACCACCGCCCTACTGCTTGAATCCGGCTACGATTGCCGGGCGGCGTTCATGATTACCAGCGAGAACAACCGCCACGCCCAAGCCGGCGCGGAAGAGGTTGCGCAACGTTTGGGCATCAATCTAACGGTTCTTGACCTGCGCCGCGAGTTCGAGCAGATTCTGGGTTACTTCTTCGGCGAATACGCCCAAGCTCGCACGCCGAATCCGTGTGTACTCTGCAACCGCCTGATCAAGTTCGGCAGGCTGCTGGAGTTCGCCAGGCAGGCCGGAGCGCAATTCCTGGCGACAGGCCACTATGCCCGCATCATTTCGCACGATGGCCGTCCCGGCCTTTACCAAGCCGCCGACCTCGCCAAGGACCAGTCGTACGTCCTGTCCATGGTGAATCGTGAGGCGTTGGGTCACGTGCTGCTGCCGATGGGCGAACACACGAAGAACGACGCCCGGCGCATCGCACGGGAGCTGGGGCTGGGGACCGAGACCAAGGCAGAATCCCAGGAGATTTGCTTCATCCCCAATGACAACTACGTTGCCTTGCTCGAGCAGCACCGCCCCGAGTTGGTCAGAGAAGGCCCCATAGTGGATGGCTCGGGCAAGATACTGGGAACTCACCAAGGCGTGCACCGCTTCACCATCGGTCAGCGAAGAGGGCTGCGCGTGGCGATGGGAATACCCTATTATGTCACAGCCCTCGATGCCGCCGCCAACACGGTCGTGCTCGGCCCCAAAGAAGAAGCTATGCACCGCCGGCTCTGGGCCAGAGGGATCAACTGGCTGGTCGATGAGCCGCAGTCGGACTTCAGGGCCAAGGTG
>CAZGRF010000528.1:0-3038 GCA_964527825.1 uncultured Pirellulales bacterium | reverse complement strand
TCGGCCACATAGAGAAAACGCCCGTCCGGCGTGCCGATGATACCGTTGGGCTGTTGAAGATCGTCGGTCACGCGTGTCAGCGTTTGCAGGTCCGGCGCCAGGTAGAAGACGTGCTGGCCGCCCTGCTCCGACGGGCCGCGATTCCAATAGTCGCGCTGAAAGAAAGGATCGGTGAAATAGATACCGCCCAAACGTGTGATCCACAGGTCATTGGGCCCGTTCAGCAGCTTGCCTTGATAGTCCTTGATCACGACCGTGACATTTCCCAGAGGATCGATCCGCCACAGCTCGTTGTGCTCGTCCGCACAGGCCCAGAGATTGCCCTCCCTGTCGAAGTAAAGGCCGTTGGACCGGCCGCAGGGAGCCAGGAAGACGCTCAGTGTGCCATCCGTGGACCACTTCATGATGCGATCCTTCGGCTGGTCCGTGAAGAAGACATTGCCCGCCGCATCCACAGCCGGGCCCTCCGTGAACAAGAAACCCCTGGCAAGTCTCTGCAGTAGTGCCCCGTCGGCAATCACGGATCCCCTCTCCGTCGCGAAGCCACCTATGCTCAGCGCTAACGTCACCCCTACAAAAACAGGCCACAGAGTCTTCATGGCGTCCTCCAACGCGTAAATCCAGGTTAGATTCTACAATATTACCATAAATGGAGTTGAACAGCAAGGCAGGGGAACACCGGGGGCGGGAATACCTGACACAGACGGCCGCGGCGGCGTTCGGGTGCTTTCCGGCCACGCTGAAGGCCATCGAACGCGACAGCGGTCCCATCCGGACGCTGTGGCTGACGGCCTGAACTGAGGATTCCCTCCCCGGAACTGTCCCCGGCTACGGCCGGCATGTCTCCAGCAGCTCCAGCGCCTTCTTGTTGCCGGGATCAAGTTCCAGTGCTTCGTTCAAGACGGTCACCGCTTCCTTCTTCTGGCCGTTGAGTGCCAAGTAAGCGGCGAGATTCGTCCTCAAATCCATGTGGGCAGGAGCACACTCGACACCCTTTCGAGCGATCTCAATCGCTTCCCGAAGATCTCCTCTCTGATAGGCAAGCGCCGAGAGATTGCAGTGGGCTTGCCCCAACGACGGCATGTACTTGATGGCCGTACGGTAGTGACTTTCGGCCTCTTTGATATGCGAATCAAGCTGGCAGCACAAACCCATATTGAAATGGCCGACGGCGTAGTAAGGATTGCTCTTCAGCGCTGCACCGATGCACTCCTTTGCCTTCGTAAGATTCCCCAACTGGCCGTACATCCACCCAATCTTCGCCATGATTTCGTAATTCTGAGGCACTGTTTCTCCGGCCTTGTTGCAGGAGACGATCGCGGCGCCGATGTCCTGCACGTCCATGAAGAACTCCGCCTGTTTCCAGTAGAGCCACCAATCGTTGGGGTCCTGTGCAATAGCCTGGCTGTAGATGGCCTTGGTCTGTGATTCCTGGTCGGGATTGTTTTCCGGGCTGAGCTCTTGCTGCATGCGACGAGCCCAGTCAATACGCTCCCGTTGGCCCAACTGATTGGTAAAGGGCGGGCGCTCGTAGAAGTCCGTGATGACCTTGTCGATCAGTCTGTACCTATCCCAATCGGTATAGGCCAGCAGGTGCTTGCACTGCTGCTCCGTAAGGACCGTCCCTTCGTCCCAGGGGCTTTCTGAGTTCATGATGGAGCCGACCTGCTCCCAGCAAGCCCTGGCCAGAATGTAGTTGCCGTGAAAACTCAGGTGCACGTGCTCCCAGAACAATTCGCGGCCGGGCACGCCCTGTGCGCTGTTCCGGGCCAGGATCGCCTCGGCATCCAGGAGATACACATTCTTCTTCGACGCCGTCTCAGCAACGTCTCTGATGATCTTGTTGATGTGGGTGTCGGCGCGGAATCTCAGCGTGTCATACTCCCGCGCCAAGACAAAGTGACTCTTGGCCTTCTCGAACTGCTCTGTCAACCAATAGCACAGCCCCATGCGAAAATGCAGCTCGGCATAGCGGTCGTCGATATCAGCGGCGCGATTGAAGGTCTCAAGCGCTCCCTGATAATCCGCGTCCCACTGCAGTTGAACCGCCTGATCGTAAAGCTGTTGCCATTGCTCCAACTGCGGATCGGACAATCCAGGATCGTGCATGGAGGCAAAAGGCGGACAGTCTTTCAGATTCGTTGCCACCGTGCAGAGGATGACCGGCGTGTCATACTTCGTCGCCGCGGCAACAATGTCGTTGAGGTTCTGCCGAAAGTGGCTGTAAACCGCGGCCATGCGCCTGTCGTCGAATGCCACCTGATGGTCCATGAACATCTGCAGGCCGCCCCATTCCTTTCGAGCGCGGCCGGCGCCGGTCGCTTCGGCCAATCGTGTAATGAGCTGGCCGAGTCTCGTACTCTTCAAAGCGATCTGAAGGCGTATCAGGGCCAGACGATCCGTGAAACCCGAGAACACAGTCCCGGCCCCGAATGGACCGACCACTTCGTTATTGCCGAGATAGACGATGAGCAGATCGGGTTGGCACGACAGGCACTGCTTCGCAATCCCCCGTACGACGTGCGAATTGATCGCAGGCATGGCAGCGGTGACAACTTCGATATCCAGGTCCGGCCTGGCGTGCTGCAACAGACGCTGGAGGATTCTGCCAAAGCTGTACGCGCCGTCCGGCGTTCCCTGGGCCGCAGAGGCGCCGAGAACGAAAATACGATAGGTCTTGTCTCCCTTCCTCGCCGCCATGGAAAACGTGTCGAACTCACGGGACAGTGAAGGTCTGAAGAACCGCCAGCCATACTTCTGATTGCTGCACAGCAACTCCTTGGGTCCCTCAACACGCCTCTCAACCAGAGCCGAGCTACAACCGAACCCGGCCACTCTGAGTGACACTTCCAGGACAATCAGCAACAATGCCGGTATCACGAAAACGGCTACCAAGCGAAAGCACAACAAACGCCGTTTGCCAATGGCCGGCGACGTCTTCGATGCACCGGCCTTGGCAGCAGGCGTAGCCGACTGCTTTCTCTCTTTCCTGCGTTTAGCGCGCCCCACTGCAAGACTCCGTATTCATCCGACCTGCG
>CAZGRF010000527.1:0-3043 GCA_964527825.1 uncultured Pirellulales bacterium | reverse complement strand
TGCCCTCGAGATACGTGTTGCCCACGACGGCCGGGCCGCCGTGGCCGGGGCCGGAAACGTAGATCATGTCGAGGTCGTGTTTCTTGATCACCCGGTTCAAGTGCACGTAAATGAAGTTTTGCCCGGGGGTCGTGCCCCAGTGTCCCAGCAGCATGTGCTTCACATCTGCGAGCGTCAGCGGCCGCTTGAGCAGTGGATTGTCGTAGAGATAGATCTGCCCAACCGACAGATAGTTGGCCGCCCGCCAGTAGGCATCCATCTTATCGAGCTGTTCAGGTGTTAGCGGTGTGTCCGTTACCTTCATCTTGTTTGTCTTCATGATCGTGCTTCCTTTCGGGCGGATCTACCCACACATGAGTTTCGTGCTATAAGTACGGCGTCAGCAATCGTGTAATGCCGTCGCGCAGGCGAGTCGGCAGTGGACGGCCATCGACCTCTTCCACGGTCACAGGATGGGCGCCGGTCAGTCTCGTCTCGACCCACTGATCGAGCTGCTGGGCGAGTTCGACGTCGTAGCACTCCAGGTTGAACTCGAAGTTCAGACGCAAGCTTCGCGGGTCCCAGTTCGCCGATCCCAGCAGCACCCAGCAGCCATCCACCAGCATGAGTTTTGAGTGGTCGAATGGAGGCGGGGTCAACCATATCCGGCATCCATGCCGGAGCACCTGCCACCACATCGCCCGGGAGGCCCGCAAGATGAACGGCAAGTTGCTCGATGAGGGCAAAATGATATCTACCTGCACACCCCGCATGGATGCCAGGTTCAGGGCCGATACCACGGCCGGGTCGGGCAGGAAATAGGGAGTCATGATCCGGACTGAATGCCGGGCAATCGAGAGGGCTCCCAACAGCGTCCAGAGGAGCTTCTCAAAATTCTCGTCCGGGCCGTCGGGCACACCTCGCGCCAACACCGGCCCTGCGTTTTCAGTCGTGGGAAACCACGAATCGCCACGCAAGGCTTCCCCGGTCGTGAACAGCCAGTCATCGGCGAACACTTCTTGTAGTTGGGTCACCACCGGGCCCTCCACTCGGAAGTGGATGTCCCGTACCGGGTGTGGCGGTTGGCGTTGAAGGCAGTGTCCCACGCGAATATTCATGCCGCCGGTGAATCCCACACGTCCATCCGCAACCAGAACTTTTCGGTGTGTGCGCATGTTCATCGACAGCGGATGCCACAACGCAAGCGGCGGGAGAAACCGAGCATACTTGACCCCCTCTCGTCGCAGCGTGTGGAGAATGGTGGGCCAGGAATACCGAGTCCCTGTCGCATCAATCAGCACGCGCACTTCCACGCCCCGGCGTGCCGCCTCACCAAGCGCGTGCGCAAAAGCCGTCCCGACTTCGTCCCGATCAAAGATATAGGTCACGAGAGAGACCGTCTGACGTGCGTGTTCGATTGCCTCCAGCATGGCCGGATAGGCTTCATCTCCATTCATCAATGGATCGATCCGATTGCCCCGCAGCAAGGGTCGCTCTACCATCCCTCCAATGACTCGAGCCAGCATCTTGAGATGCTCGCCGTGATCCGGCAGATGGCGCTGCAACTCTTCCGGCAGACATTCGGGCTGCGCGGCTTGTGCCCGGTACCGCTCAAGATTCGCTCGCAGCAACGCGGCCTTGCGGCGAATGCGATTCACTCCGAAGATGAAGTACAAGACAGCCCCGGCCAGGGGCACGAGCCAAACGAAACCCACCCACGCGATAGCGGCGCGCGAATCACGTTTGTGCAGGACCACATGCCCCGTCGCCAACACAGAGAGAAGCAATCCAAGTCCGAGGGCCGCGATGTGCCAGACGTTGAGCACCAGATTACCAACGGCCATCATCATTGCGGTCTGTCCCAGAGGTTAGTCCTCTTCGTCTTCATGGCATATTTCCTTTTCACGCGGGAGGCCGAGAACGCGGCAGACTGTTTTGGCTATCATGCGTTCTTCGTCCGTATGAATGACGCGAACCGCCACGCGGCCGCCCGCCGCGGAAATCACGCCTTCGTTCGCTACGTTTCGCTCTTCTTCGAGTTCGATTCCAAGGAATTCCAGCCCGTCGCAGATCCGGGCCCGGACTACGGGCGCATTCTCTCCGATGCCACCAGCGAACACCAGTGTGTCCAGTCCGCCCAACGCCGCCGCGAATGCGCCGATCCATTTCTTGACCTGGTAGCAAAACAGCGCGACCGCTTCAGCCGCCCGAACGTCCTGCGTCTCACGGTCGAGCAGGTCACGCATGTCGGAACTGGTCTCTGACACGCCGATCAGTCCGGACTGGGAGTTGACCATCTCATTGAATCGTTTGGCATCGAGACCCTCGGTGCGCGCCAGATACCAGAGCAGTCCGGGATCGAGATCGCCTGAGCGGGTGCTCATCGGCACTCCGGCCGTGGGCGTGAAGCCCATGCTGGTATCGATGCTCTTGCCGTCTCGCACGGCGGCCAGGCTGGCGCCATTGCCGAGATGCGCGAGGATCACACGGCCAGTCGTTGCTGCGGGGTCGCCGAGGCGCGCGAGTTCTTCCATCAGATAGGCGTACGACAAACCGTGGAAACCGTAGCGCTGAACTCCATTTGTGTCGAAGCGTCGCGGAATCGGCAGCAACTTGGCGACACGCGGCATGGTGCGATGAAACGCCGTGTCAAAACAGGCCACCTGAGGCAGTTTCGGATGACGCTGGCGGAACACCTCGATCAGTTCAATCTCGCGGGGCAAATGTTCCGGGTCGTACGGCGTGATACGATGCAATTCATCAATCAACTCCGGCGTGACCAGTTCCGGCTCGGAATGCGTCATGCCATGCACCACTCGGTGTCCCACGGCCTTGACTGAAGCGAAGGCCTTCTGCGCTTCGAACCAGTCAATCAGGAGCCGGGCTGCCGATTTGTGATCGGCGGCCGCGAGACTGCGACTGGCCTGCGGCTTTCCATCCAGCTCGTGAAACGTTAGATTCGTCCCGGTCAGGCCGATGCGGTCAACCTTCCCATAAAGCCTTTGCTTCAGCGTTTCGCCAACTTGGTACAGGGCAAACTTGATGCTGGACGAACCTGCATTGA
>CAZGRF010000526.1:0-3046 GCA_964527825.1 uncultured Pirellulales bacterium | reverse complement strand
AAGATCGAGATCAAGGACGGCCAGCTCATGGTCAACGGCCAGTCGATCAAGCTGTTCGGCGTCAACCGCCACGAGCACGACCCCGATGAGGGCCGGGCCATTCCGGTCAGCCGGATGCTCCAGGACATCAAGCTGCTCAAGCAGTACAACATCAACGCGGTGCGCACGTCACACTATCCGGACAATCCGGTGTGGTACGACCTGTGCGATCAATACGGCATCTACCTGATCGACGAGGCCAACCTGGAAACGCACGGTGTCGGCGGGCTGCTATCGAACAACCCGACCTGGCACAGCGCGTTCGTCGAGCGCGCGGTGCGCATGGTCGAGCGCGACAAGAACCATCCGTCGGTGATCTTCTGGTCACTGGGCAACGAGAGCGGCTGCGGGCCGAACCATGCGGCGATGGCGGCTTGGATTCATGACTACGACCCGACGCGGCCCGTGCACTACGAAGGGGCCGTGGGGACGCCGAAGGACCCATACTACGTCGACGTCATCAGCCGGATGTATGCCAGGATTCACGAGATCGTCGCGATTGCCACCAACCCCATCGACGAGCGGCCGATGGTGCTCTGCGAGTACGCCCACGCGATGGGCAACTCGGTCGGCAACCTCAAGGAGTACTGGGACGCGATCCGCGCGCACCGGCGCTTGATCGGCGGGTTCATCTGGGACTGGGCCGACCAGGGCCTGCGCGAGACCGCTGCCGACGGCGCCATGTTCTGGGCCTATGGCGGCGACTACGGCGACAATCCGAACGACGGCAACTTCTGCTGCAACGGCTTGGTCCAGCCCGACCGCAAGCCCAACCCGTCGCTGTACGAGGTCAAGAAGGTCTACCAGCGCATCCATGTCACGCCGGTCGATCTCTCGGCAGGCGTCGTGGCGATCGAGAATGAATACGACTTCATCGATCTCGACTTCGTGGAAGGCTCGTGGGGAGTGCTCTGCGACGGCAAGATGATCCAACAGGGCAAGCTGGACAGGCTGTCCCTGGGGCCAAAGCAGAGGCAGAAGGTCGAGATTCCGTTTGCCAAGCCGACCCCGGAGCCCGGCGCCGAGTACTGGCTGAACGTGACGTTCACACTGACCGAGGACACGCCGTGGGCCGAGCGCGGGCATGCGGTCGCGTGGGAGCAGTTCCAGCTTCCAGTCGCGACACCGGCAGCGCCGACGGCGGACCTGGCCGCGATGCCGCAGGTCGAGCTGCGCCAGGAAGCGGACGCGTATAAGGTGATCGGTCCCAACTTCGAAGTGGCGGTTGGGAACCGCAGCGGCGCCCTCGAATCGTTGGTGTTCGACGGGACCGAGCTGATCGCGGCGCCGCTGGTGCCGAACTTCTGGCGCGTGCCTATCGACAATGACAACGGCAACGGCATGCCGCGGCGGCAGGGCATCTGGCGCAACGCCGGTCCCGGCCGCAAGGTCGAATCGGTCAAAGCCCGGCAGATCAAGCCGCAGGTGGTGCGCATCACCGCCGTCGCGACGCTGCCCGTCGGCGACGGGACGCGGTTCCTGACCACGTATGACGTCTACGGCAGTGGTGACATTCTCGTCGAGGCGAGCTTGTACCCCGCTGGCGAGAACCTCCCCGAGCTGCCGCGCCTCGGGATGCAGATGGCGGTGCCGGCGCCGTTCTCGACGATGAGCTGGTACGGTCGCGGCCCGCACGAGAGTTACTGGGACCGCAAGACCGCCCAGGGTGTCGGCCTGTACTCCGGCCCGGTCGAGGAGCAGATTCACGTCTACGTGCGGCCCCAGGAAAACGGCAACAAGAGCGACGTCCGCTGGTTGGTCCTGACCAATCAGAATCACGTCGGCCTGATGGCGATCGGCATGCCGCTGCTGGACGTCAGCGCCTGGCCTTTCAGCATGGAGGACCTCGAGAAGGCCCGGCACATCAATGAGCTGCCGCGGCGCGACTTTATCACGGTGAACCTGGACTACAAGCAGATGGGGGTCGGCGGCGACGACAGTTGGGGCGCGCGGACGCATCCGGAATACACGCTGCCGGCCAAGTCCTACGCGTACCGCTTCCGGCTGCGGCCGTACCGTATGGACATGGGCCCGACGCGCAACCTCGCCCGCCAGTCGCTGCCGAGCATGGACTGACATGTTTGTAGTGACGCCGTAAGGTGTTAAGGGGAATCAGTAATGAGCGGCGCGGACGA
Organism: uncultured Pirellulales bacterium; assembly: GCA_964527825.1. Taxonomy (GTDB): domain Bacteria; phylum Planctomycetota; class Phycisphaerae; order Sedimentisphaerales; family Anaerobacaceae; genus JAFGLV01. Next base: position 872 of record CAZGRF010000526.1, on the reverse strand, counting down.
ACAGGCCCCGACGGTGGACGTCCCGTCGTTCTTCTACCATCTCACGCGTAACAGCCAAGGCGGAACGATCTACCTGAAGGCCGTCAACGCCGTCGGCACGCGGCAGCCGCTGCGGATGCAGATCAGCGGCGCGTCCGCCGTTGAGCCGACCGGCGAGGCGGTGGAGATGAAAGGCGAAGGTACCGAGGACACGAACTCTATCAGCGAGCCGACCAAGATCGTGCCGGTCGCCCACGCGGACCCGATGCGGGACCTGGGGTTACCACCACCGCGCTGCGCCCCCATCCTGCCAGAATTGGTGCTCAGTTCGCTCGGTCACGGTGAGTACGCGCAACGGGGTTGGGCCCGGGTCGGGCCGGAGCGTGCGATCACCGCTGTGCTGCACCGTGCCCGCAGTCCGGACGAAAGGCCCGATTCCAGAGCAGGCAGCGCCATGATTCGGCATAATTAGCCGGTGCACAGGCCCCGTGCGCAGCGGTCTGAGCGATAATCAGGCCAATTCTGAGGATTCTGCTTGAAGGCGCGTTCTTGCCTGCTCGATAAGAGAGAAGGCGCATTCCGGGCCGGGCCGGCCCATTGGGAACCGCTCCTGGGCTGTCAGCGGGCCCGGAGGAATTCTGATCCGGATGGCACGGAACAGAACGGAGTTGCCGCGCATCTCGTAGGTGTAATTGGCAGGTGTTGAGAACAAATGCAGTGGGGAATCCAGAGGGGTATCGGCGTGGGGGCATACAGGCGGCCCCAGCAACTGTTGAAGGAGAAAGTAAGATGTCCGGAAAGAGAGCGGGTCTTTCGACCCATAAGTCGTATCGGGCCAGGCGCGCGGGGGCGTTTACCCTGATCGAGCTGCTGGTGGTGATCGCGATTATCGC
>CAZGRF010000525.1:2776-3047 GCA_964527825.1 uncultured Pirellulales bacterium | reverse complement strand
TCCCATCCGAACCGATGTAGAATGCGGCGTATGAGACTATTCTCGACACCCCTCCACCCACAGCCTTGTCCCCCTCGTGTGCAATGATCCTGGACGACTGCTATAGCACAACAGTATCTGAACCAATCGTTCCGACTCTTGAGTACACGAAACTGCACCTGTCCGACCTCGCCGGTCTTGTTCCTGAAATACATGGACCGGCCCTGCCAGTCCACAACTAGCGTGCGTTCCGGGCATGACATCACATCCACTTGACTTCATTTCTTGGCAG